>JASFSF010000023.1:0-13651 GCA_050114555.1 Ignavibacteria bacterium | reverse complement strand
ATAATTTGATTAGAAAAGTAAAACTTTACAGACAGTGGGGTGATTGTTATGGATACTATCTTGTTGCAACCGGATTTGCAGATGTTATGATTGATCCGATTATGTCTCCCTGGGACAAGATGGCTTTAATTCCGATTATTTATGGTGCGGGCGGGATAATAACTGACTACAATGGCGATGATGCTGTTACCGGGACAAGCATTGTTGCTGCTTCGAAGGGAATTCATTTGGATATCATAAATGCTCTGAACAATTAATCTTCAATTATATTTAAACCGAAAGTATTAAAAACCCGGCTTGCTGCGCCGGGCTAATAATTAGTTATCACCTTAGAGCGAAGTTCCAATCTTCAACCTGAAGTTTACAAATATTTTTAATACGCCAAAATTACCATTCGCTCTGTTTGATAATATAATTGAAGGTCCCATTGAGAAAGAACTGAATCCCCAACTTTCAGCAATTTTTTGTACCATTAAGTTTATTACATATTGCGGCTGACGCGTCTGACTGCTTGGCATAGCATCGAACCAAAAATCGAATGTGCTGCCTGCAAGAGACATTTCTCTAAACTCAAATCCAAAATGGTATTCGCTTAAATAATTAGCGATATAGATTCTGCCTTTTGTCGATCCTAATACTTTTATCGGATACCTGAATTCCCAGTTAAAATAAAATTCATCAACAATCCTGGCTTGATACTTAATTGTTGAGTCTTCATTTAAAACAGTAGTTCCATTCTCCGTATCGAGATATCTGTTTACTTGATCATCCGGGAATTTTCTGGTTGCATTTAAAAAACTTATTTCTAAAAAATTGCCTAATGGGAATACATAACCAATCTGATATCCGGATGAAACGATTAAGTTGTTGTGATTTTCACTTGTGAATGATTGTATTAGCGGATCAACATTAGTAAATCCACCGGCATAAGCTCCGATGATATGGAAATTAACTTCAACATAATTTGTATTCATTATCCCCTCATACCTTGTACCGATACCAAACGATAAACCAACATCTTTCTTTATAGGCAAACCAAATCGCTCGCCTCCATACATTTGAAAGAAGGGATTAACATACCACTCGGTCGATGAAATCTGTTGTTTAGTCGGGGGTTGTGCGACTCTACTAATATTAATTTTATCTATCACTCTGGTAAAAACGCTTCCGTAATTTATCTCTTCTTCAAGATTAATCTTAAAAGGATATGTAATTACTCTTGCTCTTAGTTCAGGTGAGATGGCAAGAAATGGATATAGCCGACCACGGATTGAAATCGTTTGATTGTTTGCATCCCTTAAATCTGCAATTATTTCTGCTTTGGGATCAGGCGGATCAATAAAAAGTTCTTGCTGAATTTGTATGAACAGACTGTCGTCAAGTGGTTCCATTTGGAAATAATTAATAGGTTCGTCCTCCTGGGCAATAACAACGCTTACTGCTGAAAATAATATTGCAAGAAATATTATTACGACAAAATCGGATTTCATGAAATGTATCTACTGTTTTTTATTTGGAAAAATCAGTGAAGAAGAACGAATCTCCTACCTGTACTCTGTCTTTGGTAATTTTATCAACTACTGTAAAGAAAAAATTTGCTTTGTATCTTCCGTCTGTCTCTTGCATATCTTCATTTCTCTCAATCCATTCGTCATATTGCTTTTCATTTGCAGCAAGCCGTAAAGATACATTGTAAACAAGATTACCATCAGCATCTTTTTGCGGACCGGAAACTGATATTGGCCCGGAACTAGACACTTTCAGCTGATCCACTCTTTGATCTATGATTGTAACTGTGAATGCTGTTATTCTTTGTAATTCACGAACATAAATATCCGAGGCATTCATTCTTGTGGTAACTCGTTTGATATCAACTTCGGGCGGTCTGTTTGGAACAACTTTTATTCGTTCTTCCTGGGTGCCAAAGCGGATAATAACTTCCGCTTGATTCTGTAAATCAAATTTTTTGCTTTCACCCGGTGGGATAACTGTAATGGGATCATCTGGATTTTCAGGATCAAAAATATATGTTGGAACCGAGCCGCTGTTTTTAGCCAGATTCCATGTGTTTTGAATAAATGTTTGTTTTAGCGAAATCGGAGATTGAAGTTTTGTTTGTTCATCGATTTCAGATTCATCAGGTGGTATCTCTTTTATCTTATCTTTAAGATCCTGAACACGTTCATTAAGATTCGCTAGTTGCTCTTTTAGCTCAACATTTTCCTCAACAACGTTAGGATCGATTTTAATACTAAAATCTATTCCGAGCGAATACAATGAATCGAGTATTGCTACTAACGAGTCTTTTACATTTACATCAACGGTTTCTTCTTCAAGTGCCACTCTTCTTAAATCAAGCTCTGCACCTTTTAATGCCAGAACAGTAATAATAAAAATGTACAGCACCTGGTAAATAACAAACTTGCTATCCCTGTTTTTATTAACCATAATAATGCTACTTCTTTATTTCTTTACAACTATTGCTTCCAGATGTTTTAATCCGGTGATAGTCTTTTCATCTGTTAATGAATTAGAAGCCTGGGTAATTGAATTTGCCAGCTGGCTAAGCTCCCTGATTTTTTCAGAACTGATTTGTTCGTTCGTTGCCAGTTTCTCCATTATCTCCTGTATCGATGTAAAGTTTTTAAGCATATAGTTGCTCAATTTTGCACTATGCTCTAACAGGTTTTTATACTGTGCCATCTCCTCAACTGTCATCTGCGTTTTTGCAGAACCTAATCCACCTTGATTCAGCTGTTGCATCAGGCTTTTAGAACTTTCGATCTGAATTCGTGAAAAATATTTATCCCTTATATCCTTAACATGATTAACCACGTTCTGATACTCAACACCAAGCTGGTCCAGTACAGGTTCAAACAATTTCCCAATTGCGAGAACAATGAGAGCTTTAATTTCGAACGGGACTGAAATACCCAGGAATACTTCTTCACCCAGTTGTATACTTACAAGGAGAATTGCAGCTCCAATAAGCGGAAGCGCTGTTGCAATACTATCAATCACGCTAGTTGCTGCACTAATTAACCTATCGATGGTTTCTGTTGCCGGGGTTCTTATAATTTCAATCTTTAGTTTACTGTATGTTATAAACGCAATGAATGTGAAAAGTGCATATGCAAATACCGGAAGCCACCAGAATGTAAATGGTTCAAACGATCCGTTTGGAGCTACCCATCCGGGGAATAATTCCCTTGCAAGATCGAATGCAACATTACCAAGCAACGGCACTTCGGCAACATCCAGAAAAAAGGAAACTATTAATGCGAAGAAAGAAATCATAGCCGGTTTTACTACTAGGGCAAATCTGATTTTGCTAACCGCTGATCGTGTATAGCTATCCAGCTCTTCTTCCAATCCATCATTTATTACATCATTCGGATTGAATAATTGAGTACCATGTTCTTCGCTAGTATCTTTTGCTCTCAGCATCAGTTACCTCAATAAGATTGATTTCAAAAAATTGGCGCTAATATAATCAAGTTTAAAAACTCGAAACAACATATTAACTTGGTTTATAAGCACCCAGGGCACTTTTTGTTACCCCTGTTTTACATTTACAGGCTGTAAAATCAATTATCATACCAAGGGAAATAAGGGGAAAAGATTTTCAGCTATTTTTAATTGACCTTTAAAGACGACATCAGACTCAATATTCAGCAATTATTACAATCGAAGCTAATACTGTATTACTTAGATATGATGATATAACAGATCATTCAGAGGCTATTTGGTAATCATTGCCTACCGGGTGAACATTTTACAATGTGAATAAAGTTGCTAAGAAGTTAATATTAACAATGTTACTCATTCAGCAATAAAGCAAATTCTTAATATCCAAGCAGATAGCAATTCTATATTCGGGAAGTTAATCATATTAATAGATCCAAACCTTATCTTTATTTTCGAAATTTATTAGATTAAAAATTTTATAATAAGATTTCTGTAAAAAGATATTTCAATTTGATGAGAATCGTAGTAATAATACCGGCATATAATGAAGAGTCATCAATCACAAATGTAATTAAAGAAATTCCAAATGATGTCGTTTCGGAAGTAATTGTTGTAAATAACAACTCATCAGATAAAACAGCGGAAGCAGCTAAAGCTGCAGGTGCCAATGTGCTGTTCGAAAAATACAGAGGGTACGGTGCCGCCTGCTTGAAAGGAATAAATTACTTAGCAAATAAACCGGTTGATATTATTGTATTCCTCGATGGTGATTACAGCGATTATCCCGAGGAATTAACAAACTTAGTTAATCCTATTATTAAAGATGATTATGATTTTGTGCTGGGCAGCAGAGTGTTAGGTGAACGAGAGAAGGGAGCATTACCGATCCAGTCAAGAATTGGTAGTGTGATATCCGGAGTATTGATCAGAGTTTTCTGGCAAGTACGTTATACCGACCTTGGTCCGTTCAGAGCAATAAAGTTTGATAAGCTGCTAGAGTTAAATATGCAGGATAAATGGTTTGGCTGGACTGTAGAGATGCAGATAAAAGCGGCAAATAAAAACTATAGGATATTAGAGGTTCCGGTTAGATACAGGAACCGTATTGGAAAATCCAAGGTAACCGGTACAATCAAGGGTTCTATTATGGCCGGTATAATTATATTGAAAACAATCTTTATCCATATATTAAAAAAATAATTATTGATGAAAAAGAACAACCGCAATGCTATCATTGTTTTTGTACGTTACCCTGTTTTAGGTAAAGTAAAAACCAGATTGGCTTCTGAAACCAGCAGGGAATTTGCTTTTTCATTCTATAAAACCTGCGCTGAACATACCTTCGATGAATTGAGTTATTTGAAAAACCGGGAGTGTGACATTTTTATTTTTGGATCAGAAGAGAGGGAATTACATCAAATAAAAACTTGGAGTGACAATTCGTTCATATATCATTCACAAGAAGGAGAAGATCTCGGAGAAAAAATGTTTAATGCATTCAAAAAAATATTTGATAAGAACTACAAAAAGGTAATCATAGTCGGAACAGATGCCCCGGATATAACAAGTGACCTGATACAAAATGGATTCAATGTTTTAAATGAAAATGATTGTGTTATTGGTCCTGCTAACGATGGCGGATATTATTTGCTCGGATTTAAAGAAAGAGTTCTAGATCTGTTTTCAAACATCAAGTGGAGTACAAATTCAGTGTTGGATCAAACAATTGAAAAAATTAAAAAGCCAGGCATCAAATATTTCCTGCTCGATGAACTCATCGATGTAGACACCAGGGATGATTTGATACAATGGCACTCAAACTTTGTTGGGATTGGTGATCATCCTGTATATCTATTTACTCAGAAACAAAAATCTGAATTATAGCGGAGAGATTTTTACCTTACATGAATCAATTTATTGCATAATTTTTATAATCAACTGTATTGATTAAATTTGCACGGCAAAATAATTCTAACTCAGCATAATATTAAGAATGGCAAAGAATAAACAAACAAAAAAGAACAGACAAATTGGCAAAACAAAGGTAGAAAAGAAACCGCTGATAGATCCAAAATATAAAAACACCTTCTGGACTGTATTAATCCTTTTAATACTGATTATATTTTTTATTGTTAATAACACACGGACAGAACCTGAGCATGGACCATACCCCCCCGGATATAAACCTCCTGGAACGGATTCAACTCTTGTAAATTAATTATTGAATTAGCTTTCGACAATCAGATATGAAACGTAAGGAAACGTATGGTGAAATATTTTTTGATGATCCTATTACTATTTGTAACAAGTGCTGAACATAGATCATATTTAACGGAGAAATCAGATACAAAGTTTGACACAATTCCCAAATCGCTAAATATTCCCGGAGACAATCCAGCTCCGGATTTTTCTTTAATCACGCTAGAAGGAGATTCGGTTAAATTATCTGACTATGCTGGAAAAATTGTGATACTCGATTTTTGGGCAACATGGTGTCCACCCTGCAGAAAAGGTATTCCGGATCTTATCTCTATCCAAAATGAATTTGAAAATGATGTTACGGTTATTGGGATATCACTTGACCAGCCTTCAATGCACGATGATTTGTCATTGTTTATAGAAGATTACGAAATTAACTATCCTATACTACTTGGCACTCTGGAGGTGGTTATGGCATATGGAAATGTACGTGCGATTCCTACTTCATTTATAATAGACAGAGAAGGTATGATAGTTAACAAATATATGGGGCTTGTACCAAAATCAATTTATGTTCAGGAAATCAATTCGCTGCTTGATAATTCCTGATCGAAAAGTTTAATTGATTGATTAGTTAATTCCGTCTCTTAAAAATCTAGGTTCTTCAAGTGTAAGCATTAATGATATGCGGTGAGAATCTGGCAGTCTGTCAATTTCAGACTCGCTGAATCTTGCAAAGGAATAATCAATATTCAACTTTGGTAATTTAACTCCTGCACCAACTGTGAATTGTTTTACATCATTATATCCCCCGCGTACAAAAACAATATCCTCAATATTTACTTCCAAGCCTGCATGTATATCAAAACTCACCGGGCCGATATTAAAGTTGGATGCAAATTGCCTGTTCTCAAACCTGATATCAAAATCAAGCACGGGCATTATATATCCGCCTAAAATCTCCTTGATAACATAAGCGCCGCCTATTTTAAGTGTTGGAGAAATGAGTTCATTCAAGCCGGTGTCCCAGGCAACGAGTGTAGTTGTTACATCCTGAATGTTTGCCCCAAGATGCAAATTTTCAAACGGGGAATAATAAGCTCCAACATCAAATCCCACTCCCTTAGCACCAAATTCTGCAATACTCCTGCTAATAATTTTTATGTTCGCTCCCCAATAAAAATTTTCGGAGTGTCTTTTAGCAAAGGTTAAATAGAAAGCCCAATCCTGGTTACTGAATTCTGTTATTTGTGAATAATCCAACCTTGCATAAATATTGTCGATATCGTTAATTGGATTGCCTGTTATTCCGTCAATCAGTGCGTTACGTGTATCGGGTATTCCATCTACAGCGAGCCTCATCACACTTAATCCAAAACTCATATCGGATTTAAAAGGAATTCCGATGGCAACAAATTCATAGTTCACCAAATCTCCAAACTGTTCCGAGTGCATAATTGAAATCTGCGGATAATCGATTTTTGCTAATCCTGCAGGATTATAATATCCGGCTGTTACATCGTTTGCAATTGCAACAAATGCGCCGCCCATTCCCAATGGTCTTCCTCCCACACCAATTGCCATAAACTCGCCTGCATATTTACTGATCTTGGTTTGGGCAACTACGGGAGATAATATAGAGAGAGCCGCAAGTAACAACAGTGATTTCTTGAACATTAACAATAACTCCTTTTAAGTACAATTTTCAGCAAACCCGTGCAAAAAGATTGCCAATTAGTATTATAAAATCAAGTCTATAAAATTGTTAAGAATTATTTGCACAATTAAACGAATATAAGTTATGTTAAATTCTAGATAGTTCGGAAAAAAGTAACACCCTATTACACACAAAAATTGAAATATGATGAGCCTTGATTGCCTCAGCCAAAGTAGAATTGTCCTCTCCATACCTAACAGCAGGAGAACATTGAACCTGCTTTATTAAATTATTATCTGATCGGGGAAAGCCTAACAAATATAGTTTTTCCATAAGCTCTAATAAATTATGAGTTTTGGGGAACTCAACTTTTTTCAGACTGAGAGCATTTTTAATTACTTTTTCCGTTGCTTGAAGCGAAGACCACCTTGACAACCCAGTACTACAATTAGGGCCAATTAAATAATCAATTGCTTTTTCAATATCTACTTGGGCAGATTTTGTCAATTCACTAGATAAATGCTTTCGATTAAACAAATTCGATAATTGGACTGCATGATTAAAAATTGCATAAGTTTTTTTCTTTTCTTCATCCGACATATCACGTACAACTTGGGGCGTAATATCATCAATAAAGTTGAATATATTTATACTAAACAATTGATGATCAGGGATCCTACTTAGCCTAACTTCCTTTCCATTTTTATATTCAACCAATCCACAAAACATAAGTGGTATATTTAATTTATATGCATCACCTGCGATTAGTAAACCAACACAGCCAATATTAAAATCAGTTTTTAGTTTATCTCCATATTTTTTCTCGAACCATTCATTAATCGTATTTCCTATATTATATTCATCGTACCTATCTTCCTTATCTTTATCGGGATTGGGATTTCCAATGTAGATCTTACATTTATATTGTTTTGCATATCTTTGAATTGCGTGCAATGGTCGATATGGAATTGGAATATTTTCATTTATCAATTCCCTATCAATTCGTACAACTCTTTCTTCAAATTCTCCTTTGTACATATGATATTAAATAATATTATTTTTTTAAGATTTCTACATTAATAGATTTTTTAATACATCATTCAACTAAAAATCATTTGCTATAGTAAATATTGATGAGATAGCCCCAATTGCTATTGATTTTGATATCGTAGATTTTGAATTCTCTTCGCGTTTTAAATGGACAAAGTTGCGAAAATGTCTTACTGAATCAGATAATTTATTAATCGCTATTGTTAAAAGGTTGTGCTTTTCGCAAAGTCTTAAATAATCTTCAAATGTATTTCCTACTGGTTTAATAGCTTTTGAAATTACATAAAGCCTCAATAATTCTTCAATAACACCACCTGCTAAAATAACCCCGGGTTTATAACATCCGGTTTTTACCAAATAAAATGATTGTGCAATATCTCGAAAAATAATTTTCTTCTTGAATTTATCATGAATGAAATTAATTTTTTTACCAAATTTAATTTTTGAATAATTAAATTCATTTCTAATCTCTCCCCAAATAATTTTCTCATTAAACTCCCCCTTACTAATAAATTTAATAACCGACTCATCTAAAGAGATTGAATTACGACGATTTGAATTCTTTTGAAAATCCTCTAGCTTGTTATTATGATTTTCGATATCGTTATTAAACATGTCCATTGATATACTAGATACTTTACGTAATGCACTTTTTATGCCTTCCTTAGCACTTAATATTATTGCACCGGACGGTATACCATAAGACAGTAATGCTGATTCCATTCCCTTAACTTCTTTGGAGATATATTGCCTTAGAAAATTTTGAAATTTCAAATTCAACAAAGAAATATCCCTTTTAGTAATGAGTTTGCTATCAAATGATTCAATCATCGTTTCAATCCATAATGTCGATAATTCTCTAAAATGTTTCTGTTTTAGTTCTATTCTTGAATTATTTGGTATTCTAGATTTAAATTCTCTGCTTTGATCTTGTAATTTTTTAAATTCTTTAGAATGTTTTTTCTCCCAATCAAATTTCTTGATTCGAAAAATTCGATTAAATTTTTTTTCATTAAAATTCCTATTGGGCAAAACTATTTGACTCATATTATAAGTATTTTATAAATATTTACTCACTTAAATTTTATTAGAGAGCTATCATAATCATCAATATTCTCATATCCGAGTAGATTAAAAATTATCCCCGTGATATTTGTTAATTAGTACAAAGTAAAATCTGCCATAACACCATAACTTTTTTTATATTGTTTCCCATCATCATTTCGCCTTCCCCTGGTTTGCAACTGCAGCAGCAGCTTTTGCAATTTCTTCCGGATCGCCGAGATAATAATGCTTGATCGGTTTTAACTCATCATCAAGTTCATAAACCAGTGGAATTCCTGTAGGAATGTTCAATCCAACAATTTCTTCCTCCGAAACTTTATCAAGATATTTTACCAACGCTCGTAAACTATTACCGTGAGCTGCTATTAAAATTCTCATTCCTTCTTTTATTGATTTCGAAATTGTGTTCTCCCAGTAAGGAACAAACCTTGCAACTGTATCTTTCAGACACTCTGTTAACGGAAGTTCATCTTCGGTTAAATCTGCATATCGTGGATCGTGGCCCGGATATCTTTCATCAGTTTTTTCCAGCGAAGGTGGCTGTGTTCCGTAACTTCTTCTCCAGATTTTTACCTGGTCATCACCGTATTTTTTTGCGGTTTCCGCTTTGTTCAAACCCTGTAAAGCACCGTAATGTCTTTCATTCAATCTCCAGTTTCTTATAACCGGGATCCACATCAAATCCATCACATCCAGTGTGATCCACAAAGTACGGATAGCACGCTTTAGTACCGATGTATAGGCAAGATCAAAAGTAAAGCCTTCCTTTTTCAACAGCTTCCCGGCTTCAGTTGCTTCTTTTATTCCTTTTTCCGAAAGATCGACATCAGTCCATCCCGTGAAGCGGTTTTCCTTATTCCAGAAGCTCTCTCCGTGACGTAATAAAACTACTTTGTACATTTTAATCCTCTTATAATCAAAATAATTTCTTTTTATTATTTGTAAAGATAGGTAGAGTCGGGAAGAAAATATAGGGGCTTAGAAACATCTACATATTAAGGAGGGCCAAATCCTCTATAATTACTTATAGTGTTTTACACAAATAACAACTTCAAATTGGTTCGATTCATATTTTTTCCTGTCATCCCTCTTTTTCTATATTTTATCCAAATGGTTTTTTGATTCAACCAATAATGTATAATTTTGAGCCCAGAATTTATTTTATAAAGCATAATATGGAAGATCGATGAAAGTAAGATATTTTGTTATAAGTCTAATAGCATGTATAGTAATGTTAAATATTAAAACATTATCTCAGAGTGCCGGCATTAATTTTATCCTGGCATTTCCACAAGGTGAATTTAAAGAAAACATAGACAGGCTCGGTTATGGTGTTGGTGGTGAATTCATGATACTTACACCAAAACAGGGATCGCCGTTTGGCATTGGAATAAATGCCGGGTTTATTAATTATGGAAGCGAAACCCGGAGAGAACCTTTCAGTCTTACCATTCCAGACGTAACTGTTGATGTATCGAGATCAAACAATCTTATAAATTTTCACCTGATGTTCAGGATTGCTCCATATGCCGGGAAATTACGCCCATACTTGGAAGGTTTCTTTGGCGGGGCGTACATATATACAGAAACAACTATCAAGAGCCAGGGTGAGGAAGAAGTTGCCAGTTCAACGAACTTTGATGATTTTGCCTGGAATTATGGAGCCGGCGGAGGAGTGATGTATGAAGTTTACAGAAATAATGATGACGGATCGGCTCTTTTCATCGATCTTAAAGTGCGTTACCTTTTAGGCACCGAGGCTGAATATCTTAAAGAAGGCTCCGTTATCATAGACAATGGACAGGTAACATACGAAGTATCAAAATCAAAAACAGACTTGCTAACCGCTCAACTTGGTGTGATTTACTTTTTTGCATTTCATTAAAATTATTTTCAATATTCACGATTAAATGGTTTCATTTTAGCCAATAACCAATCGCCACTCCTATAAAAGTAGCAATAGCATAACCAAGCGTTCCGCATAACACTGCAGGGATTACAAGTGCATTCCATTTTCTTGCGACAGCCATAGCCGCAGCCGTAGTTGGACCGCCCATGTTTGCATTCGATGCGATTACAATTTCAGCAAGATCGAGCTTGAATAATTTTCCCGCAAGCAAAAGAAATAGTAGATGTACAAATAAAATCAATGCGGCAAAAACAAATAACACGGGACCAACTTTCAGAACAACCAGTATATTTGCACTCGCTCCGATTGCGGAAAAGAATACCTGCATAAGCAGTGTCCCGATTTTATCAGCACCTTGAATAGTTCCAACCTGCTTTGGGAAAACAGTCGCTACAATTACGACTATTGCCGTTATCACAAGAATCCCGATTCCTTTAATCGCAATTATGTCTGCCAGAGCAAAACCAACAGCGCAAACAGATATTGAAATAGCCAAAGCTTTAGACATATCTAACAAGTTCATTTTATCTTTACTTTCAGGTTCATTTGGCTGAGATGAAATTTCAGATTTGTTATCCTCATGATGCGTGGGAAAAAGTTTAATCAGTAATTTAACCGAAGGGAGTGCAAACAGAATTATAAAGTAAACCGTCATCACAAGATTATCGGCAGCAACTCCTGCAGCAAGAATTTCACCTGAGTTCATTTGAAGCGCTTCTGCTGAAGCAACAAAGTTCATCGATCCGCCAACATATGTTGAACAGAAAATTCCTGCAAGCTTCCACCCTTCAATACCGAGAGGAACAATATAAAAAGCAATAATAGTTCCTATAACAGTTCCAAGTGCACCTATGACAAATGCAACCAGTGTGGGACCTGCCTCTTTAATAATTCTCCTCAGATCAGCTTTGAACAATAGCAAAGGTATTGCTATCGGGACGAGATACGACCAGACAATATCATATGAGGGTGCTGATGTTGGTATTATGGATAAGTTAGATAGGATAAAAGCGGCAAGGATTGTAATAACAACAGCGGATAGTTTTGATCCGCATTTTGTTTTTTCGGCCCAAACACCAAAAGCTGCTGCCGTAAACAGGATAGCCCACAGCGCCCAGTGATTATCGGGCGTGATTAAAACATTATCAAACAAATCAGTCTCCTTAAAGTTTTTCTTCTACACTTTTTATTTTGTCATCTAACGATTGCTCACGATCGGTGCGTGTACCAAATCGCATATTAGTGGAGATACGTGACGCACCCATTTTATGTACTGTTTCGTGACATTTCTTTATTGCTGAAAATACTTCTTCCCACTCCCCTTCGATATTTGTTCCGTATGAGTGCAGGTTTATTTTAAGACCTGCCTGTTTAAATATCTTCTCACATTCGGCCACATATTTAGATACCGATATGCCGACACCCATCGGCACTATACTTACATCTGCCAGTACTTTCATATTTATAATGCCTGTTTTTTTTTCGTAATTAATATATTTTTATTAATGATATATCCAGACAGCAATAGAATTTTAGAAACTTCATCTTCGCCAGTCACCCAGAGCTTTTCTTATATCAACTATTTTTCCAAGATGATATGCGTTATGTTCGATAAGAATTAATAATTCTCTTAAGTATGTGTGAGATTTTGTGTGCGGGATTCTCTCAAGAAGATTTATTTTAGGATCCGCAGCAAGATTAATAACTTTATGTAAATCATTTAAGAAACCATTGTAGGTTCTATCCCAAGTCTCATCATTGATTTCATTTGCTGGTTTGGGCCAATAACCTTCCGGCCATTCTGGCGATTTCCATTCCGGATCGATCATATAATAAAGTAAATCTTCTTGCGCCAATCTCATATGTTCGAGTTCTTCCCAAACAGAATGCAGATTTTCAATTGTCTGAACATTCCTGAATTCCGGTTTTACATTTTTAATGGCTTTATCAACTGGTGCGTAAGCCTGCCCGCCTTTTAATGAATTAATTATAGGCTCCCTTAAAATTTCCATTTTTATCAATCCTTTACTTAAAATATTACTCTAATAATAAAGTAATTTATATACGGCTAATTCTATATTAGATTGGTGCTTCTTAATATTATTATCGCTGCAGAAATTGTAATGACCGAACCGATTGTGCTGATAACAATTATGTTTCCAGCAAGTTTGCTGTTACAACCCATTGCTTCGGCCATAATAAAACTTACAATAGCAGTCGGGCAGGCGAACAAGATGAACATGATCCCCAGGTCCGTATCTCTGTAGCCAAAATAATATGCCCCTGTTGTTAGAATAACTGGA
>JASFSF010000022.1:0-13688 GCA_050114555.1 Ignavibacteria bacterium | reverse complement strand
AAAAGATGAAGGAGGTCGTCATACACCGTTTTTTAATGGTTACAGACCTCAGTTTTATTTCAGAACTACAGATGTTACAGGTGTTGCAACTTTACCCGAAGGAACTGAAATGGTAATGCCCGGGGATAATTTAAAACTTTCAGTTGAGCTCATTTCAGAGATTGCAATGGAAGAAGGATTAAGATTTGCTATTCGCGAGGGTGGCAGAACTGTTGCATCCGGAGTTGTTACAAAAATAATGAAGTAATTAATAAGTGGAAGTTAATCGGAAGGGAGGTTTACTCCCTTTCCGTTTCAAATATTTTATAAGGAGTGAATTAAGTGCCCGGACAGAAGATAAGAATTAAATTAAAATCTTATGACCATATATTGATTGATAAATCTACCGAAAAGATTATCAAGACGGTTCGCAGCACAGGAGCAGTTGTTTCAGGTCCGATTCCCTTACCAACAAGAAGAACAGTTTACACTGTTTTGAGATCGCCGCATGTTGATAAAAAATCGCGCGAACAGTTTGAAACAAGGGCACATAAAAGAATAATCGATATTCATAATACAAATAACAAAACTGTAGATTCACTCAGTAAACTTGATATCCCTGCTGGCGTAGATATCGAGATTAAGCTTTAATGAAGTTGGAGTACTGATGCCTGGCTTAATTGGAAAAAAATTAGGAATGACTAGCCTGTTTACGGAAGACGGAGACTTGATTCCGGTAACGGTGATCAAAGTCGATCCATGTAAAGTTGTTAGCATAAAATCTAAGGAGCGGGATGGTTATGAAGCCGTTCAACTTGGATTTGGAAGTAAAAAAGAAAAAAATGTTAACAAACCTTTGACGGGATACTATAAAAAAAATAAACTAACTCCGTTTACAATGCTGAAGGAATTCAGAGGATTTGATACAAGCGAAATGAAAATTGGCGATGATGTCACGGTTGATATATTTTCAGAAGGCGAGAAGATAAAAATTAAAGGCAAAAGCATTGGAAAAGGATTTCAGGGTGTTATGAGGCGTCATGGTTTTGGCGGTGTAGGTGGTACTACACATGGCCAGAGCGATAGGCTGAGAGCACCCGGATCAATTGGTCAGAGTTCTTCTCCATCAAAAGTATTCAAAGGTACACGAATGGCAGGAAGAACCGGAAATAAGAATTTCACAGTTACTAATCTGAATGTTGTTAAGGTTGATAACTCTGAAAATATTTTAATGGTAAAAGGAGCCATTCCGGGTTCAGTAAACTCAATCGTTGAACTGATAAAGAATTAATTGGACTAAAATGACTTTCGATATTTATAAAACAAATGGCAAAGTATCTGGTGAAAAGCTTGAATTAGCCGATGATATATTTGCAGTAGAACCAAATGATCACGCAATATATCTTTCTGTTAAAGCAATACTTGCAAACCGGAGGCAGGGAACGCATAAAGCCAAGGAAAGAAGTGAAGTTCGTGGTGGTTCACGTAAACCATGGAGACAGAAGGGTCGTGGTACGGCAAGAGCAGGAACTACTCGTTCTCCATTATGGATTGGTGGTGGAACCATATTCGGTCCTCGTCCCAGGAGTTATAGACAGGATTTGCCGAAAAAGGTTAAAAGACTTGCAAGGAAATCAGCATTTAGTTATAAGGTTAAAGACGAACAACTTATGATAGTTCAGGATTTTTCGTTTGAAGCGCCCAAAACAAAAGAGTTTTTATCGGTTCTTCAGGCATTAAACCTTGACGGGAAGAAAGTACTTTTGCTTACAGGAAATTCAGATGCCATCGTTTATAAATCTGGAAGAAATATCCCGAAAGTAAAAGTTCTCGAAGCAAGTAAAGCTTCAACGTATGATATACTGAACAATCAAATGCTAATATTACAAAAAAGTGCAGTTGAGGCAATCAATAAAACTTTTGCCGACAAAGGAGAGGCGGTAAACTGATATGCATCAAGTTTTGATAAGACCATTGATAACAGAGAAAATGTCGAACTTAACTGCCGATGAAGTGAAGTACGGATTTATAGTGAATCCAAAAGCGAATAAAATTGAAATAGCAAAAGCAATTGAAGAAAAATTTAATGTTCACGTTCAAAGTGTTAAAACAATAAATCATTCGGGTAAAACTAAAACACAATTTAGAAAAAGCGGAAGATTTACTGGCAAATCAGCCAAATTTAAAAAAGCTATAGTCAAACTCCGTGAAGGAGAAACAATCGATTTATTTGAAGAAGTATAGAGCCGGAACAGGAATAGATAAATGGGTATAAAAAAATTAAAGCCAAATACTCCCGGAACAAGATATAGAAGTAATTTTACTTTTGAAGAGATTACAAAATTACAGCCTGAAAAATCTTTAACCAGTTCATTAAAAAAATCCGGTGGAAGAAATAATAAAGGCAGAGTTACTTCAAGACATATTGGTGGCGGACACAAACGTAGATATAGAATCATTGATTTTAAGCGCGATAAGTTCGGCATTCCGGCAAAAGTATTCTCAATTGAATATGACCCTAATCGTTCGGCAAGAATTGCATTATTGCACTATGCTGATGGCGAGAAAAGATATATCATTGCTCCAAATGGATTGAGAGTCGGAAACAAAGTAATTTCAGGTCCTGAAAGTGAAATTGCTATTGGAAATGCATTACCTTTAAAAGAAATGCCCCTTGGTAGTTTTCTTCATAATGTAGAACTTAAACCGGGCAAAGGTGGTCAGCTTGCAAGAAGCGCTGGTGCTTCTTTACAATTAATGGCAAAGGAAGGTAATTATGCACAATTAAAAATGCCTTCCGGTGAAATAAGAATGATAAGGCTTGAATGTTTGGCCACGTATGGTGAGGTGGGCAATGTTGAGAATGAAAATATTAGCCTTGGTAAAGCAGGAAGAACTCGCTGGTTAGGTCGAAGACCACATGTTCGTGGTGTTGCAATGAATCCGGTAGATCATCCCATGGGTGGCGGTGAAGGAAAATCATCGGGTGGCGGTCATCCGGTATCGCCCTGGGGGCAGAAAGCCAAAGGATTAAAAACCAGGAAGCAAAAGAAAGAATCAGATAGATTTATTATCAAAAGACGTAAAAAATAGAGTAAAATATGCCAAGATCAGTAAAAAAAGGACCATATGTAGATTATAAACTTCTGGACAAACTTGAGAAACTCAAGGATTCGAACCAGAAGAACATTATTAAAACCTGGTCGCGTTCGTCCACAATACTTCCGGATTTTGTGGGTCATACTATTGCTGTTCATAATGGAAATAAAATGATTCCTGTATTTATTACGGAGAATATGGTTGGACATAAATTAGGTGAATTTGCACCAACAAGAATTTTCCGCGGGCATCCCGGAACAAAAGCTGAAAAGGCAGCAAGATCTAAATAACTAAAGGTAATTGTACGAAATGGAAGCTAGAGCAGTTCATAGGTTTATAAGTTCAACTCCACGCAAGATGAGATTGCTGGTAGACCTTATCAGAGGTATGTCGGTAGACAAAGCGATCGAAGTACTGCATTTTTCAACGCAGCATGCTTCAAAAGATGCTGAGAAAGTTTTACGCTCTGCTGTTGCAAATTTAATGAATCAGGATGATTCTACGCGTGTTGAACCGGAAGAGCTATACGTTAAAGAAGCCTTTGTTAATGGTGGTCCAACGCTTAAAAGAATTCAACCTGCACCCATGGGCAGAGCATTTAGAGTTAGAAAAAGATCATGTCACTTAACTATAATCGTGGCAAGTAAAGCATAAATTCAGGAGTATATTTTTTGGGACAAAAAACAAATCCTATTGGTCTTAGAGTTGGTATTATCAGAGGTTGGGACTCCAACTGGTTCGAAGGTAAAAGTTATTCAGTAAAACTTAAAGAAGATGCCAAGCTTCGTTCTTACATTTTAAACAGGTTAAAGAAAGCCGGTATCTCCAGAGTTATTATTGATAGAACTTCTAAAAACCTGATTTTAAATATTCACACCTCAAGACCGGGAGTTGTGATTGGAAAAAGCGGTAAGGAAATTACACAACTTGAGCAGGAACTAAAACAAATAACCGACAAAGATGTTAAAGTTCAGATATCCGAAATTAAAAGACCTGAGCTGGATGCTTATCTTGTTGCTGACAGCATAGCGAATCAGCTGAAAGGAAGAGTTTCTTTCAGAAGGGCAATGAAAATGTCGATTACTGCTGCGATGAGAATGGGCGCTGAAGGCATAAGAATAATGTGTGCGGGAAGACTGGGCGGTGCCGAGATGGCCAGAACAGAACAGTATAAAGAAGGAAGAATTCCTCTTCACACACTTAGAGCTGATATAGATTACGCCAGCGGAAGAGCCGACACAGTTTACGGCTCGATAGGTATAAAAGTTTGGATATGCCGCGGCGAAATTTTAGGTAAAAGAGTATCGGAATAAATTACCGGGAGAGAATAAATTATGTTAATGCCGAAAAGAGTAAAATACAGAAAATCCCAGCGTGGGAGAATGGCAGGAAAAGCACAAAGAGGCAGCACTATTTCTTTTGGTGATTTTGGATTAAAAGCTCTTCAGCCTCATTGGATTACAAGTCGACAGATTGAAGCATGCCGTGTTGCTGTTACAAGAAAAATGAAAAGAGATGGTAAAGTTTGGATAAGAATTTTTCCGGATAAACCAGTTTCTAAAAAACCACTTGAAACCAGGATGGGTAAAGGTAAAGGTGCCCCGGAGTTTTGGGTTGCAGTTGTTAAACCAGGTAGAATTTTATTTGAGGTATCGGGTGTATCAAAAGAATTGGCTAAATCTGCATTGCAGCTTGCTTCGAATAAATTGCCCATAAAAACAAAATTTGTTGTCAGACCTGATTATGAATAGTTAGTAAGGTTTATTAAATGAAGATTCACGAAATAAGAGAATTAAAAACTGAAGAAATTCAGAACAGAATAGAAGAAGAAGAACGAAATCTGGTTGATTTAAGATTTGCACATCAACTTAAAGAACTTACTAATACTGCTAAATTAAAATTGGTAAAGAGAGACATCGCAAGAATGAAAACGATTCTTAAAGAGCGTACAGAAGCTGAAAAAGTTGAAATTAAAGAAGGAGAGAGTACTTAAAAATGGAACAACGCGGATTAAGAAAAACACGACTGGGTCTGGTTGTTAGCAATAAAATGGATAAAACAATCACAGTTGCCATTGAAAGGAAAGTGCCTCATCCTATTTATAAAAAATACTATAAGAAGACGACGAACCTTATGGCTCACGATGAAAAAGGCGAATGCGGAGTTGGTGATAAAGTGAAGATTATGGAAACACGCCCGTTAAGTAAAAATAAAAGATGGCGTTTAGTTGAAATTGTGGAAAAAGCTAAATAGCAGCTAGAGGAGATTTTGAGAAATGATTCAGGCAGAAACCAACTTGATTGTTGCCGATAATTCAGGCGCTAAAAAAATACAGTGCATAAAAGTGCTGGGCGGAAGCGGCAGGCGATATGCAAGCGTTGGCGATTTAATTGTAGTATCTGTGAAAGCTGCTATACCGAATGGTGCAGTAAAAAAAGGTGAAGTTTCTCGTGCAGTTATTGTAAGAACTAAAAAAGAAGTAAGACGTAAAGATGGTTCATATATAAGATTTGATGAGAATGCAGCAGTATTATTAAATCCGCAGAACGAACCGAGAGGAACCCGTATTTTTGGACCGGTTGCTCGCGAACTTAGAGAAAAACAGTATATGAAAATTGTTTCATTAGCACCGGAAGTTTTATAATTACAGAGTTTTAACATGAAGATAAAAAAGAACGATAAAGTTGTTGTTATTGCGGGAAATGATAAAGGTAAAACCGGAAAGGTTTTAAAAGTTTTTCCCAAAACTAACAGGGTAATTATTGAAGGAATAAACATCAGGAAGAGGCATACCAAACCAAACCAGAAAAATCCTCAAGGTGGTATTCTGGAGATTGAAGCATCCATAAATGCCTCAAATGTTATGATGCTTGATCCTAAAACTGATGAACCGACAAGACTGGGAGCTCAAATCATCCTGGATGAAAATACAGGGAAAAAGAAAAGAGCCCGTATTAGCAGGGCAACAGGAGAAATGATTCAATAAATAAGGATTTTTATTAAAGTAATTTAAAATCATGGCTGAAAAAAAACCAAAAAAAAATACAGCAAAGGGCAAATCAGAGAAGAAAAAAGCACCTTCTGCTAAAAAGAAAGAAGCTGTTGAAACAGGTATAAATATTCCGGTTAGATTGTTCGAATACTATAAAAAGGACATTATACCCTGGTTAATGAAAACACTGGGATACAAAAATATTATGCAGGTTCCTAAACTTGAAAAGATAGTTGTGAACATGGGTGTAGGTGCTGCAGTTGCAGATTCTAAATTACTGGATGAAGCCGTTAACGAGTTGGAAGCAATAACCGGACAGAAAGCATCTGTCAGGGCTGCAAGAAAATCAATCTCAAACTTTAAGTTAAGAGAGGGAATGAAAATAGGCGCCAAGGTCACTCTACGTAACGAAAAGATGTATGAGTTTCTGGACAGATTGATAAACGTTGCTTTGCCCCGTGTACGTGACTTTAGAGGTTTATCGGATAAATCATTCGATGGACGTGGAAACTATACAATTGGAATTAAAGAGCAAATAATTTTTCCCGAGATAAACATTGACAAAATGAACCGGGTAATGGGAATGGACATTACATTCGTAACCACAGCAAAATCGGATAACGAATCGTATGAATTGTTGAAATCCTTTGGAGTTCCATTCGTTAAAAAAGAAGTTAAATCAGCTTGACAGGAGAATAAATGGCACGAAAGAGTTTAATAGCAAGAGATGAGAAACGACGTAGATTGTACGAAAAATATAAAGCCAAACGCGAAGAGCTAAAGGCTAATGGCGAATATAATGAACTACAGAAACTGCCAAAAAATTCATCTCCGGTTAGGCTGAAAAATCGTTGTATGTTCACCGGGAGATCAAGAGGCTTTCATCGAAAGTTTGGAGTTTCACGTTTGGTACTTCGTGAAATGGCACTTAAAGGTGAAATCCCAGGTTTAAAGAAAGCAAGTTGGTAAAAGGAGTAATTTTATGCCGGTCACTGACCCTATATCGGATTTTTTAACTAGAGTTAGAAATGCTTCCAAAGCAGGTAAAGTTAAAGTAGAAATTCCTTCATCTAAAATGAAAGAAGGTCTCGCTGAAATCTTAAAGAAAAACGGTTTTATTTACGATTTCAAAGTTGATGAAGATAACAAACAAAATATCATTACTATTCTTTTAAGATATACGGATGGCAAACCTGCCATTAAAGGATTAAAAAGAATTAGTAAACCCGGATTAAGAGTTTACTCCAGGGCATCAGGATTGCCGAGAGTTTACAACGGATTAGGTACGGCGGTTATTTCAACTTCAAAAGGTTTGCTAACAGAAAAAGAAGCCAGAAGCCAGTCAACCGGCGGTGAAGTTGTTTGTTATGTCTGGTAAATTTTATATGGAGTATTAAGGTGTCAAGAATAGGTAAAAATCCCGTTGTTATACCGGATGGCGTTACGGTTAAGCAGGATGGGAATTTAATAAAAATAAAAGGTCCGTCAGGTGAACTTCAGCAGAAGATTAATCCTAACATCTCAGTTGAAGTTAAAGATAACCAGATTATAGTTTCACGTCCGGATGATACAAAGGAAAATAAATCGTTGCATGGATTAAGCAGAGCATTAATCCAGAATATGGTTACCGGCGTTCATTCTTCATATAAAAAGACGCTGGAAATTGTTGGCGTGGGATACAGAGCTGAATTAAAAGGAAAGAATCTCCTTCTAAATATTGGATATTCTCATCCTATTTACTTTATGCCGCCCGATGAAATAAAATTTGAAGTCCCGAATCCTTTGGAGATAGTTGTTTCAGGTGCTGACAAACAATTAGTCGGACAGATTGCAGCTAAGATAAGAGCATTTCGTAAACCTGAACCGTACAAAGGTAAAGGAATAAAATATTCTGGTGAACATATTCAGAGAAAAGCTGGAAAGACAGCTACAGCATAAAATTTAAAAAGATTTGAATTAGAAGAAAATGAAAAGAAATATTAATCATCGTCAAAAAGCTAAAATCAGAATCAGAAAACATGTACTGGGAACATCCGAAAAACCAAGAATGTGTGTTTACCGTAGTTTAAGTCATGTTTACACCCAGCTTATCGATGATTCTAATGGTACTGTAGTAACATCTGCCTCAACACTTTCAAAGGAAATTGAAGCTGATTTGAAAAAAGCAAAGGGCAAGATAGAGAAGAGTAAAATAGTCGGTAGTTTACTTGCTAAGAAAGCTGCTGAGAAAAATATTAGTAGCGTAGTTTTTGACCGAAGCGGATATTTGTATCACGGACGCATTCAGGCTGTTGCCGATGGTGCCCGGGAGGGAGGATTAAAATTATAATTGATACAGTATATTGCCGGGTCGTCTAATGGCAGGACTACGCCCTTTGGAGGCGTCTGTAGAGGTTCGAATCCTCTCCCGGCAGCTTAAAGTTTTAGTTAATTTAAGATTTGGAGTAACAATTGAAATCAGTAAGAAAAACTGATAGTGAAGGTTTAAAAGAAAAGGTTGTACACATAAATCGGGTTGCCAAAGTTGTAAAAGGCGGACGCCGTTTTAGTTTTAATGCAATTGTTGTTGTTGGTGATGGTAAGGGAACTCTCGGTGTGGGACTGGGCAAAGCAAATGAAGTAACTGATGCTATTAAGAAAGGAATTGATTCAGCCCGTGGCAACCAGGTCAAAGTTTCGCTTGTAAAAGGAACATTGGCACATAAAATTATAGGTAAGTATGGTGCAGGACGTGTATTGTTAAAACCAGCCTCTCCGGGTACAGGATTAATCGCAGGTGGAGGTGTTAGGGCCGTTTTGGAAGCAGCCGGTGTACAGGACGTGTTAACTAAATCTTTGGGCTCCAGTAATCCTCACAACCAGGTGAAAGCAACATTGAATGGCTTGGTTAACCAGATAGATGCGAAAGCAATGGCGCAAAAAAGAGGAAAAACAGTTCACGAAGTTTTTAATACATAATTGAGGAAATTATGTCGAAGATAAAGATTATTCAGACAAGAAGTATTATCGACAGACCGAAAGATCAGAAAAAAACTATCGAAGCTTTAGGTTTAGGACGTCCCAACTGGGAAAGAGTGCACAATGACACTCCTCAAATAAGGGGGATGATTAATAAAGTTACGCACTTAGTTAAAGTTGAAGAAATCAAAGGTTAGTACAGGTTTTTAGTATGGATAAACTTAGCAATCTAAAATACGCAAAGGGATCGAGGAAAAATCGCAAGAGAGTTGGCAGAGGCGAAGGATCTAATAGAGGTGGTACATCTACACGCGGGAGTAACGGCCAGATGTCACGGTCCGGGGCTAAAACTAAAGCCTGGTTTGAAGGTGGACAGATGCCTTTACAGCGAAGAATACCGAAATTTGGTTTTACAAATATTTTTAAAGTTTATTATCAGCTGGTAAACCTTAATGCACTTCAGCGAATTGCAGATGAGAAGAAATTAAAGAAGGGTGTGTTAAATTCAGCGACATTAAAAGATCTTGGTCTCATTTCAAACACTAAGGAACCTGTAAAAATACTTGGCAAAGGAGAGATTAAGGCTAAATTAAATTTAGAGGTCAACGCGTTCAGTGCCAAAGCAAAGGAAAAAATAGAAGCTGCAGGTGGAACTATTAAAAAGATATAAGACGGTAATCAATGTCTAAACTAACGGATACTTTTAGAAATATTTTCAAAATCCATGAGCTCCGTCAAAGAATTTTTTATACTCTGGCGTTGCTTTTTATTGTTAGACTGGGTGCGCATGTTACATTACCGGGTGTGGATGCGACTCTTCTTACAGAGAGTATGAAAAATGCGTCCTCGGATAATCTGTTTAGTCTTTATGATTTATTTGTTGGTGGAGCTTTTTCCAATGCAGCAATATTTGCACTTGGAATTATGCCTTACATCTCGGCCTCGATTATCATCCAGTTGATGGGAGCAGTAATTCCTTACTTCCAGAAACTGCAGCAGGAAGGTGAAGAAGGAAGGAAGAAAATTACACAGTTAACCAGGTACGGAACAGTGCTGATCTCAGCTCTCCAATCCTGGGGAGTAACTGTAAGATTGCTCAACCTCGAAGTACAGGGATTGCCAATAGTGCCCGCGCAGGTTAGCGGTTTCGGTTGGGTATTAACCACGATAATTATCCTTACTGCAGGTACTGTTTTTATGATGTGGCTTGGTGAGCAGATTACTGATAAAGGTGTTGGTAATGGAATATCACTTATTATTTTTATAGGAATTATTGCCCGGCTGCCGTTTGCTCTTTTAGACGAGTATAGATTAATCAGTGCCGGCACCCGTTCAATAATAATTGAAATTATAATTCTTGTATTCATGTTCTTTATCATTGCTGGAGTTGTGCTGGTAACTCAGGGAACAAGAAGAATACCGGTTCAATATGCAAAAAGAGTTGTTGGAAGAAAAGTTTATGGCGGTGTTACACAGTATATTCCTTTGAGAGTTAATACTGCAGGAGTGATGCCCATAATTTTTGCACAGGCTATAATGTTTATTCCAAATACTGTATTGTCATTTTTCCCCGATAATGAATTCTTACAATCATTATCGAGTTATTTTGTTTATACATCACCCGTATATTCTGCAATATACGCGTTGATGATTGTGTTCTTTACATATTTTTATACAGCAATGGCATTCAACCCGAAGGATGTTGCAGACAATATGAAAAAACAGGGAGGTTTTATCCCGGGAATACGTCCGGGTAAACAAACCTCGGAGTTTATTGATAATATATTAACAAAGATCACATTGCCAGGTTCAATATTTCTTGCAATTGTTGCAATTTTACCAGCCTTTGTGTCGGGTATGGGTGTTTCCGGGCAGTTTGCGAGTTTCTTTGGCGGAACAAGTTTGCTCATAATTGTTGGTGTTGCGCTCGATACTTTACAACAAATTGAATCTCATCTTTTGATGAGACATTATGATGGTTTTATGAAGTCTGGTAAAATGCGGTCTCGCAGGTAATTGATTTTGTGATTATTATAAAAACAAAAAAAGAAATTGATTTTATAAGAGAGAGTTGCCGGATTGTTGCTGAAACTCTCCAGCTTGTTAAAAGTAATGTAAAACCAGGAGTTACTACAGCCGAGCTGGACCGGATAGCTGAAGATTATATTAAAAGCAATAATGCAATTCCTGCATTTAAAGGATATTCTCAGGGAGATGCACCGGGATTTCCCGGCTCTGTTTGTTGCTCGGTTGACGAAGCTGTTGTGCACGGAATTCCTGGAAATAATCCGCTCAGAGAGGGTGAGATAATCTCTCTCGATGTTGGTGTTCTTAAAAATAATTATTATGGCGATGCTGCACTTTCAGTTGCAGTCGGCGAAATCTCAGCAGAAAAAATGAAACTTCTCGAAGTTACCGAACAGTCGCTTTATAAAGCTATTGAGCAGGCAAAAGCAGGAAACAAGGTACACGATATTTCAGCATCTGTTCAGGAATATGTAGAGAGTAATGATTTTTCTGTTGTACGTGATTTGTGTGGACATGGTGTTGGCAAATATTTGCACGAAGAACCCTCCATTCCGAATTTTGGTAAGAGTGGAACAGGCCCGGTATTAAAAGATAGAATGACTCTGGCGATAGAACCGATGGTTAATCTTGGAGGTTATGCTGTTGTAACTGATTCGGATGGCTGGACGATTTTAACTGCGGATGGATCTCCATCGGCACATTTTGAACATACAATTTTAATTAATGGAAATTCACCGGAAATATTAACTATTTGCTAATGGCTAAACAGGGACCAATAAAAATTGACGGAACGGTAACCGAAACATTACCGAATGCTACATTTAAAGTGAAGCTTGATAATGGTCATGAAATTCTGGCACATATATCCGGAAAGATGAGAATGCATTTTATAAAAATATTAGCCGGAGATAAGGTTTCGGTCGAAATGTCTCCATATGATTTGACAAAGGGTAGAATTACCTACAGGTATAAATAGCGGAGTTAACATGAAAGTTAGGGCATCTGTAAAAAAAATATGTGAGAATTGTAAAATTATTAAACGCAAGGGTGTTGTAAGAGTAATCTGCAAAAACCCAAAACATAAACAGCGTCAAGGATAAATTTAAAAGGAGTAATTAATTGGCACGTATATCAGGTGTTGATTTACCAAAAACGAAAAAGGTTCTGTACGGTTTACAATACATATACGGAATTGGACCGGCTTTATCGGAAGAAATTTTAACAAAAGCAAATGTTAACCCTGAAACTAAAGTTTCGGATTTAACCGAAGAAAATGTTGGCTCAATCAGAGCAGTTATAACTGCCGATGTTAAGGTTGAAGGTGCTCTTCGTTCTGAGGTTCAGCAGAATATAAAAAGACTGATGGATATAGGTACGTATCGTGGTATTCGCCATCGTAGAGGCCTTACAGTAAGAGGGCAGAGAACAAGGACAAATGCTAGAACACGCAAAGGTCGTAAGAAAACCGTTGCCGGCAAGAAGAAAGCACCGACTAAGAAGTAATTAATTTTTGATTCACCGGAGGAATTGGAATTGGCTAAAGGAATAAAAAGAGGTAAGAAGAAAACACAGGTTGATGCTAACGGTGTTGCACACATAAAAGCTACGTTCAATAATGTTATTGTTACAATTACAGATGTTTACGGAAATACAATCTCATGGTCTTCTGCGGGAAAAAATGGATTTAAAGGTTCGAGGAAGAATACTCCTTTTGCTGCCCAGGTTTCGGCAGAAGGTGCAGCTAAAGAAGCATATGACCTTGGTTTGCGCAGAGTAGATGTTTTTGTTAAAGGTCCTGGTTCAGGTAGAGAAGCTGCGATAAGAGCATTGCATACTGCCGGACTGGAAATTTCATCTATTAAAGATGTTACACCATTACCTCATAACGGTTGCAGACCGCCGAAAAGAAGAAGAGTTTAATTTTATTTATCGGAGATTTTTTTAATGGCAAGATATACTGATTCTGTTTGCAAATTATGTAGGAGAGAAAAGCAGAAATTATTTTTAAAAGGACAGAAATGTTTTACAGAAAAATGTCCCATTGAGAATAAAAACTATCCTCCTGGTGAACATGGTTTGAGCAGAAGGACCAAAATTTCTGAATATGGAATTCAGTTAAGAGAAAAACAGAAAATTAAAAGGCTGTATGGCCTTCTTGAAACCCAGTTTCGAAATTACTTTGAAAAAGCTAATAAACAAAAAGGAATCACAGGCGAAAATCTTATCCAATTACTTGAAAAAAGATTTGATAATGTTATCTACCGACTTGGTTTCGCTGCATCCCGTAAACAGGCAAGACAATTAATCAGACACAGACATTTTCTGATTAACGAAAGGCGTGTTGATATTCCTTCTTACTCACTTACTCCCGGGGATGTAATCAAACTCCGGGATAAAAGTAAGAAAATGGATGTAATTCATGATTCCCTTAAAAGAGTAAAAGATAGCACTTATTCCTGGCTAACTGTTGATAAAGCAAATTTATTAGGAACCTTCGTTGAGGTACCTCAAAGAGAAGATGTTCCGTTAAATGCTAACGAACAATTAGTGGTAGAACTTTACTCTAAATAATTTTTTTAGATAAATTGTAAGGATCATTAAATGAGTGTTTCATATTTAAAGATGCCCGATA
>JASFSF010000021.1:0-13829 GCA_050114555.1 Ignavibacteria bacterium | reverse complement strand
TTTCAACTTCCCGGTATATTGATTCTTCCGGTTTCACGAATCCCACTTTGTGTGATAAGACCAAAGCATCAAAGTTCAAAAGGAAACGATAATCCTTCCACCCATATCTTTCATGAATGGAATTTGTATTAGATAACAATATAAGCTTATAGTTTTTTCTTAATTCAGGAAGTAAAGCAGTCACGCTTTTGTTTTCTGTAAATATATCCGAGAAATATCTGCAAAAAGTGTCGCCATCAATTCTGTTACCCAGTGTCTCCAACATTCTTGATATGAAGTCTTCTTCCGACATTTTACCTTTCTCAAAATCACGATGAATATGATAATTAGCATAATATGTATCGACAAAATGTTTACCAAGACCCGGCTTAATCTTATCTAACTTATTAATCAGAATATCGTAATCAAATGGTATTAAAACATTTCCCAGGTCAAATACAATTACTGAATATTTTCGTCGCATTATATTTTTAATTTTTTTTCTTCGTCACTGGCGAGATGTTTCAGTAACTATCTCTTTGGTGAAATTCTCACTTATGCCAATAGAATTTATTACTATCAATAATATTGGTGGCTTATCTCCGCTCCAAACTTAGATTAAGTTATATATTTACATAATTAGAGGCTCAAATTTACCAATAATTGGACGTTTATTGAACGGAATTCACAATGAAGAATGGCAAAGAATTTGTGAGAATATAATTGCTATTATAATAATTTTGTTTCACAGACTAAAAATCGAAGCAAAGGCATCCACCAAATGAAAAAAGTATTAGTTGTTGGTGCTGGCAGGTCGGCCATTTCCTTAATTTCCTATCTAATTAATAAATCTGAAGATCAAAATTGGAAAATCACAGTAGCTGATCAATCAATACAAACAGCAAATGAGAAAACAAATGGACATCCAAACACCAAAGCAATTGAGCTTAATGTTAATGATTCTGTACATGTAACAAGAGAGATTGCAAAGGCAGATATTGTAGTTTCGCTGGTGCCACCGGAACTTCACATACACCTGGTAAAATATTGTATGGTAAATAAAAAACACTTTGTTACAGCTTCTTATGTCTCTGAAGATATGAGAAAAGTACATGGCGAAGCATCGAAGTCTAATTTGATTTTTTTAAACGAAATGGGTTTGGATCCCGGGATTGACCACATGGATACCATGAGGTTATTATCAAAAGTAAAGAAAATAGGTGGGAAACCATATTCACTCAAATCGTATTGCGGTGGATTAATAACACCGGAGAGTGACAACAATCCCTGGGGATATAAAATCACATGGAATCCTATGAGTGTACTAAAAGCCGGTTCTGCCAGTGCTAAATATTTAGAGAATGGCAGATTAAAGATTGTTCCTTATAACAGAATATTTCTCGATACTCAACATGTGGATGTCCCCGGACTTGGAAAATATGAATCCTATCCAAACAGAGATTCACTCAAATACAAAAGCAAATATAATTTACCAGATATACCAAATATTTACAGAGGTTCATTAAGAAAAATAGGCTTCTGTGCAGCATGGAATGCTTTGGTACAGATAGGTCTTACTGACAACAGCTACTTTGTTCCAAACTCCAATCAACTATCATACAGAGAGTGGTTATCCGCTTATCTGGATAAAACAAACGGTGTAACTACTAAGGACACTCTAATTAAATTTCTTGGTGACTCAGCCGATGCTGAAATACTGGATAAACTGGAATGGCTTGGTATTTTGAGTGATAAAAAGATAAATGTAAAGAATGCTACACCAGCTGATATACTTTTTGATCTTATTACCAGAAAGTGGGACTTTAAAAAAACAGACCGAGATATGATAGTTCTGCAAACAGAAGTTGAATATGAATTGAAAAATAATAAGGAGAAATTGACATCAAGTTTAATCGTGAGAGGAGATGATTATCACCGTACTGCGATGGCCAAAACGGTTGGCATGCCGCTGGGAATAGGTGTAAATCTAATTCTAAATAATAAAATCAAAGAGCGTGGGGTAATGATCCCAACATTTAAAGATATTTATATGCCTGCCTTAAAGGAACTTTCAGAATTGGGGATAGAATTTAAGGAGCAAACAATTGAAGTTATTTAAGGTACTTCTCCATATACTTATACCTATCGGTAAATTTTCCATGCCAGATAATTGTTGCTTTTTTTAATTCGGGTGCAAGATTTGAGCTCTCAAACGAATGCTTGTAATCAGCACTGATGACATTTTTCAGAAGGGGTTGTAATTCTTTACTAAACTGAATTGATGCGTCAGCAGAAAATTCGCAGGGTAAATTTGTAATCGCCATAACTGCTATTCCTTCACCCTTAAATCCATCTAAAGATTTACCACTATTCGGGTTATAAATAAATACAGGATTATCTATCCAGTTTTCTTTTGAAAACTCTATTGATCCGTTTGGATCGCATGTTATGTCCCCTATAACCATTAAAGTTTGATTTTCCTTATATGTCTCTCTTATTAAGTCCCTCGTTACCGTTCTTGGATATTTCCCGGACCATGTTATACAATTCAACAGTACAGTAATGTATGGCAATACCTTATCAAGATTTGTTTCAAATTCATCAGGTTGATTGAAATAAATCTCTTGTTTTTCTTTTACAGATAGTGTCATGTATTCAGCATTACTGATTCTACTATCAGTTTTTAGTCTGTATATTTCTTCGATGTCGATATGAAGAAGATATATTTTTTTTCTGGAGCCGTTCTCATAAACATGTTTAATCTGGTCTAATTTGATCCCTTCAAACGGTAAAATATCAAACATTTCTCTGGCCCCGTGCGCTGTTTTTCCCTTCCCCAAAATACAAACAATAACCGGAGGGTGACCAGCTGGTGTTCCGACTATTTTAAGCTCATCACTCAATTGTACAAAACTAATCTTTGCCTTGGATAGGTGCTCTTCTTCTATCGCCTGACGAACTTTAGAGAATGGATTTATCATTCCCTTCATACTCATTCTTTTTCCCAATACCCACAGAGTATCGACCATTCCGGCATAACCAGCATTATATGTAAAGGCCGTAATCAATCTTGTATTCTTTTCATCTGTAATAAACTCATAATCTATAATTGTTGACTTTGAGTCAATTAATTTTTTCAACATTTCTCTATTCTTTATTTGCCCTTTATGAGTATGTGAGAAAAACAGATATACTTTATTATTCAAGATTCGATGAGTGTTGATTTCCTTCAACCCGAAAATTACATCTGCATTTGATAAATCTTCGGAAACGACTGCACCTGATTGCTTATATAGCACATCCTTAAAAGCCCGTTTGTTCTCATTAGTTTCGGGATGATGTGCGGGTTGAACAATCAAATCATGTCCCCATTCAACTATGAGTTTCGCTGTCTCAGGAGTTACTGCAACTCTCTTCTCACCTTTTTTATCTAATCCCTCACGTAATATCCCGATTTTATTATACATTTAAGTTGTGACGTTTAAATAATAGAATTGTAAATATAATTATTTGAAAAATGATTTGATAAAATCATCATTCTGTAATTGATTCCTGTCGTCAACTAATTAAGCCGAATAATTAAATCTATTTTAATCAAAAGATAATTTCTTTAATATTTATGTGTTCCCTTTAATTTAGTTTAAAAATTAATGAAAAATATTTTTACCACACTCTTTATTACACTGATATCTACAAGCTTATTTGCACAACAATTTACAATATCCGGCACAGTTAGAGATATAAGTACAGCCAAAGAGTTGGGTTACGCAAATATTCGAATAGCCAATACATCAAACGGAACAGCGGCAAATCTTGCCGGCAGATATGAATTGAAATTAAATACCGGACGATATGTTTTTATAGCTTCTTATATAGGTTATTATTCAGATACTCTTTCCATCGTGGTAAATGGAAACAAGTTGAATGTTGACTTCCAGTTAAGTAAAACAGAGATATCATTACCTGAAATTGTTGTAATGCCCGGCGAAAATCCTGCAATCGAAATAATAAGAAATGCGATTGCCAAAAAGAATGAAATGAATTTAAAATTAATGAGTTACGAATTTGAGGCATATACTAAAGGTATTTTACGAACTGAAGATGAAGTTTTTGCCAGGGGGAATTCATTAAATTTAAGCCCGGGTGAAAATGATACAACCCAATTAAAAATAACGGGAATCCTCGAAAGTAGAAGTAAAGGATACTATAAAAAGCCAGATAGGTTCAAAGAAATAATTCTTGCAAGAAAGCAAAGCGCTAATTTTCCCTCAACCATTAATACTCTTACAAGCGGAAGGATTATTCAAAACTTTTATGAGAATAATGTGAGATTTTTAGGCAGGGAATTACCGGGTCCTATTTCTGATGACGCGTTAGACTACTACCAATTCTATATAGATGAAGTAACAGCACTAAATGATGAAAAAGTATTCAACATAAAAATGAGCCCGATGGAGAACCACGAGCCTGGTTTTATAGGAAACATCTATATAACAGACAATTCATTTAATTTAATTAAAGTTGATCTGAGAATTAATGATGCTGCAAATCCGGGTGGAATTTTAGATACGATAAGAGTTGTACAACAATTTGCAGAATATAATAACATATATATGCCTGTCGATTATCATCTTCTTATTCAAATTGATTTTATGGGACTTGTTAGAGCAGGATTTGAACTAAACTCTGTTCTTTATGATTATAGTATCAATCCGGAAATTGACGATGCAATTTTTGGAAAGGCAATAGTAACAGTGTTACCCGATGCCGATCAAAAGGATTCTCTTTACTGGTCGAGTAATATGAGTATTCCAAATACATATGAAGAGGCGTCGGCTTATAAAAGAATTGATAGCCTGGATAATATTCCGCGCTCCTTTTGGGAAGATTTTTCAGTATTGAATTCACAATTGTACCTTAATGATGAATTCTCAATAAGTGGGCCTCTCAACTGGTATAGTTTTAACAAAGTTTCCGGTCATTCTGCTAATCTTGATTTCTATCTCGATGATGCCCTGAATAAGAGATTAAATGCATCTCTCGATTTATCATATGGATTTTCTGATAAGAGATTCAAAACAGATTTTTATACTGAATATTTATTTGGTAATTACCGCACATTTGGATTAACTATTAATGCGTACAGCACCCAAAAAGTTTTATTCGAAAAGTCGGATAAATACAGCGATTTAACAGCAACAATGGCAGCATTGCTTTTCAAGGACGATTTCAGAGATTATTATTACTCTAACGGTGTCGAGATTACACTTCAAGGAGAAGTAACACCAATTTTAAGCCTGAATCTTGGATATATTAATTATACAGATAAAAGTACTGCAAACAATTCAAACTTTTCCATTTTTAATAAAGACAAAAGTTATAATGAGAATCCTGCTGTTTTTGAAAGTAAGATTAATGCAATTACAGCAGGATTTAGTTTTGATTTTAGACCGTTTATAGAAAACGGTTATTTTCGTACCCGAACTTCTGGGGGGGGGTCTTATATTCTGTTCTCAGGAAATTTTACTTATTCAAACAACGATTTTCTTGGATCCAATCTGAATTATAAAGTGTACAAATTAAGAAGTCGTGGCTTTATCAGAACTTTTCGTTCTGCTTCCCTTGATATTAGATTATACGGCATGTATAATGACGGAACGCTGCCTTATCAGCATCTTCATTCCCTGGCTGGCAACATCAATCTTATATCGAAGAGTATGACATTTAGAACATTACAATTGAACGAGGTGTTAGGAGACAGGATAATCACATTGAACCTGGAGCATCATTTCAGGGATGAGCTTTTCAGAATGCTGGATGTTCCAGGATTAAAAAATGCGAATATAAATTTAATACTTTTCTTTAATGCTGCAATATCTCAAGTGGGGGAAGAGACAAATAATATACTCCCGGTAGAAGTTAAACAATTTCCTCACCCTTTTTATGAAATTGGTTTTGGAATAGGGCAGGGTATTATTCCCCTTCAACTGGAATTTGCGTGGAAGCTAAATTACAAAGATGGAAATAATTTTAGAGTTAGTTTAAACGCATTATTGTTTTAGTTCTCTCGGTAATACATTGATGGATGCTTAACTCTAAGTTATAAAGGGAAGACATAAGTTAAGGCCAGACTTTCTACCCCGGGATTTTCTTTTGCGAGGCTCGCGTTTGATATATGATTGAAGCTTAATCCTATCCTGGCCCCGTGGTCAAACCTGAATGAAACCTCCAATTGTGACCTGAACTCTAAAAAATAATGCAAATCCTTACTGTTGTTGTTTTCATAAATGCCTGGTGCAAAACTTGGTGTTATTATAAACTCATCCGTGATAAATATATCGTAGTACATTCCAACATACAGATGAATCGCGCCTTCGGTATTAACCATAATCCCTCCAAAAGGATGCCCGAACAGTTTAATTTTTCCTGCTCTTAATTCAGTTCTCATCTCAAATGAAGGCTCGGACTGCTGAAGAATATCAAAGAACGCCGCGGAAATGGCAATACTATTTCTATCCTGGGGAAATGAGCTGCATGTTATAAATAATGAAATTACAACTATCGGGTAATATCTCAACATAGTAAGCGTTTAATCTTTTTCGATTAAATATAAACTGGAGTTTAATTTAAAAAAGGTATAAAAAAACCGTGCAGCCAATTAAATGACTGCACGGAAAAATGCTGAATCAATAATTACTAGAAACCTAGTGTTACTGCAATTATATGATTCGCGTCGAAGATATCAACATCGCGGTAAGCATAGTCTATTTTGATACCGAAACCTTCAACATCGTAATTTATACCAACACCGGCAGTGAGACCATAAAGGTAGTTATCACTTTCGAGTGATGGTGCCATTTGATATCCGCCTCTGATAAAGAACATATCATTATATCCATATTCTGCACCAACTTTGTATTCATCAGCTGAGTAGTTATTGTTCTGGTACAATCCTGATAATTGGAGTGAGTTCATATCATCCAAAACCGGTTTGTAACCGAGAGCAATCTGGAAATTTGATGGTAATTCAAAGGGTGCCGACTCGACGGCATAGAAATTAGGTGGTCTGTTAAGATCATCCAATTGTCCTTGATTAAGTAAGCCTGAGCCGGTGTATTGCATATCAGGACCGAGGTTTTTTACAACAAAACCAAGGCTTAATCCATTGACAGAGGCAAGGTTATCATACACCACACCAACATCGAAAGAAATGCCAGATGCACTAACATTTGCAATTCTTTCAGAAATGAAATTTGCTGTTATTCCAACTGCAATTGCATCTGTTAATTGGCGTGCAAAGCTTAATCCCGCAGTTAACATAGTAGGTGAAAAGTATTCACCAGTTCCATCGGGATTTTCTGTAGTGGTAACCTGTATATCGTCAATCGCTAAGGTTTTTAAGCTAAAAGATAGCACACCAAATCCTTCGAAATTGGCGGACACAGCACCGTATTCTACTCCAATATCGGCGATGTAAGACATGTGTGAAAACAGCAAATCAGCCGAGCCATCCATTTTTGCTACACCTGCAGGGTTCCAGAATAGTGATTCTATACCCTCCGATGTAGAAACATTGGCCTCGCCCATAGCGATACCTCTCGGCCCGACAGGGATGAGGAGGTGTGCTGCACCACTCGTGCCTGTACGCTGCCCCTGGGCAAAAACGTTTTGTATTGCCAGCAGCAGACTTAAGGCTAAAATAATTTTTAATATGTTTTTCATTTATTACTCCTTAAAAACTTTAATACAATACGTTTTTAGAATCTATCAAGAATCTGCTGCTCTTGAATTACTGCTACCTTAAGAATCGTTGTTTCACCAATATCCGGCAGTTCTATATATGCAATATATAGCCCGCTGGCTACAGGTAATCCGTCATCATTTGCAAGATCCCATCTTTGATATTGACCATCGTCATCCTTTTCAATCGATCTGACTAAAACGCCAGCAAGATTGAATATTTTGATATTGGCACGATCAGGAAGATGAGTAAAGGTAACAAAACGTTGGTACTTGTTTAATTCCTCAGTGTTCACACCATAATATGGGTTCGGGAATACGTTTATATCACCAACCTGGGTTTTAGCCAGACCGGAAGAATATGCAGGTTGTGTTGTTGTGAATGACCACACATCAGTATCCAATTGAATTGGGTTATCATAGTATAATCTAACAACATCACCGGGGGTAAATTCAGAATGATAGAATACCACATTCCATGTGGCGTTATCAATAACTGTCTGTGAGTTATCGTCTATCAAATCTTCACTATAGGGTGTATTAAGTAACCAAGTGTATACCCTATCTAAAACATTCCAGGTCCGGAATTCACCATCAGCAAATTGAAGTCCAGCAGCATTCCTATCGTACATAATCAGGTTAATCTGCATATCTGTGTCAAGATTCCAAACCTCAAAAGGAACCCTCATTGTAAAATCGTTGCCACTACCGGGATCTGGATTAAATGGATGATCAGCATCCCAATCATAATTGCTGGCACCAATAAATGTAGCTATTTGACCGCCGGACTGTGTATATGTTACAGTTAAGGTGTCAACACCATCGATAATTACTGAGTCTGCCAGAATACCTGTCCATCGTAACTCATAATCCTGCTGTAGCATATCAACAAGTAAAGTGCCGCCGCCGCCGCCATATAATGGTAATGCGGTGTTAGCGAAACCATCATCATAACCAAAATATGTGAAGTCGCAAATAGTCCAATCATCATTAGTCCACCGAACACCAGCGGGATTTAATTCAACGCCGTTCACAGTTGGCGGATTAGCTGCCGATATTGTTATAGGTGCAGCAAAACCGACAAGAACACTCGTCTGGAATCCATCAACTATTGGATCTGCGTCTGGTCCAAGATCTGTAATTGCAAAGTCAGTTGGGGGCCATCTGTCTTCACCGGCATATACCGATTGATTGTCTAGAGTTACAGTATTTGTTGTTGTATTGGTAAGTCTCCACAATTGAGCTACTCTGTTAGCAGTACCAATCTCATCACCAACTATAGTAGTGCCGAGTTCATTTTGACCACCAGCATAACCGTCATCGTGAACTTCCCAATCAACCCACATTGTATCGTAAGCAGGAACTGTTATAACCCAATCCTCACCACCTTCGCGGAAATGACCACCCTGGGTTTCTGAGTTATCTGTTATACCAAGTTTAACAACATTACCTTCAATCACAACCGGTTCGGGAGTTCCGCCGCTGCCACCTACAAGAACATCGGGCACATCAAGAATTTGAGTTCCCGGCGGGAATGTTAATGTAACTCCATCAGCCCAGCCATAATAGTGATGAACTACTTCTAAATGAAAATTCAGGTCTATACTATTCGGGAAAATACCACCATAGACAGGAGCGATATCAATTGTTGTTCCGGTTAAAGTATCGGGGCTGTCCGGATTGTATTTTCTTATAACCTGCGCAGATGGAACCCAATATCTATCTGCACCACGTATTTGTGCTTGTGTAAAGAAAGATATTTCATAGCTGTCACCGGTTATTGCATACGGGTCAACTACAGTTGCCGTTACAGTTCCATCAGCCGTACCAGTATGAGTCATATCAACTCCTTCATTGGTACTTTCGCCAATTGTTACACCCGGATTATTAGCATGCGGAGTTACAGTAATAATATTTATTGGATTTTCCAAGTTATTCGGTACTGCAGTAGGATCATCATTATAATTATAAGCTGTAACTGCAAAATAATACCTTACTCCGTTTATAAGGGGTCTTTGATTAATCGCATCATAGGTGATTGAAATAAATCTCTTGATACCCGTATCGTTTCCGAACTGAGTAGGAAGTGTAACAACCGAACCAGTTCCAATATCAAACACGAGATCATTAATTTTTCCAACACCATCCCTTACATCATATGTTGCGATCCGAATACCTTCAGTAACGTTAGCGGCTGCGTTAGGAAGTTGATAGACATTGTATCCCTGGAAAACATACTCTTTTTCATCAAAGGTTTCTGTAGCCAGGACTCTGTCATTATCTTTCGACCAGTCAAGAACAATTTCACCATCCAGCTCTGTTGCTCCTGATCTTAATGTACCATTGTCCCAAACAGCAACAAATGGTGGCGGTGGTGCCACAGGAAGATCGAAGAAGTTATCATAAGCTACCTGTGCGATCTGATCGTAATATTTTAAGAGCGAAACCGCAGAAAGACGGTCAACACCCTCAATTGCTCCTGCACATATTTCTGCAACAACAACTTCCTGGGTATCACCCGGTTCCATTGTAAACGGACCGGATGCCATACCTATTCTTCTATCATTAGGACCAATAAGAATACCGTCAATCCAGCCGTCTCCGGTTACCGGATCACCAGGGAGTGTAAAAGTAGTTGGTTGACCAGTAATCGGATTGGTAAAAAATTCACCGGTTAGGCCAATTCTACCCTGCATAAAATTGTAAAACTGGGTTGATCCCTCTATAGAACCAAGAGTAGGATCAGTAACAGCAGGATCGCCTCTTACAAAGTAATATGCTGCCGTCATAGGCATGTTAATTTTGCCGGGGCCAACAACCATATTGTTGAAAATTGCATAATCATTTGCGTCATCAACACCGTTATTGTTCATGTCCTCACCAGCAACACCATCAAGCAACGGTCCCTGGAAATAGTCGAATCCTACAGCAGGAGGAGGTAAAGGATTGTACGTAGGATCGTTTGCCAATCCATTAAAGGCGTAAGATAAACTTAAAACAGTATCGCTTCCTGCAAAGTCGTCTGTAGAGTTACCTATGTCAATATCAGACCACATAGATACGTACATATCATTAAAGCTCTGCGGGTTTCCAAGCGTGGCTGTTTCGTTAATTATTTTATATTTTCTAAAGAACATATTGCCAAGCGCCCCTGTTTGAGAATATGCCCAAACAGTTAGCTGCATCTCCATACCTAACGGTAATGTACCGTAAAGCTGCGAAGTTAACTGGTTTTCCTGGTCGTTGCAAACATACCAGATAGTCTGATCTGCACCAGGTACGCCGGGTATGTCAACGTTCGGATCATAGGTCCCGCTTTCGTCAACATCTGTATATGGTGCGCCATATGTTGCAGGCCATTCTGTCCAGTCGGTTTCGTATTGCAATCTTACAGCGTCTTCCGATAAGGCTTCAATAGTTGCTTCTGTCGAGAGTTCCACATCGGGTCCACCCGGATATACATTAGGACGGACACGATATATTCTTACATGATCTTCTGTATTACTTTCAACCGTGCCATTATCCAAAATAGCGCCGCCTTGAAGCCCTTCATTATAAGTAGAACCGCCTACCCTAACCTGTGGGTCACCTTCGATGTAGGCTCCCCAGACCAGGCCAGACATAAAGACAGCAGTCTTACCACTGCCCTTAGGGAATACCAATCCCGAATTCGATTCACCAACGTCAATATCGGAAATACCGGTATTCTTAATAACGGTGGAAATGTTATTAATATTCAGGAAGGCTCTGATGGGCGATCCATCAGGCTTTCTCAAACCTGTATTTTTGTTACCTCCGCTATCACCCTCAGCCAGGGCACTGCCAATCATCAGGGCAGCGCCGGCGAGGAAGATTAGCAAGATATTAAATATTCTTAATTTCATATCTGTTTAACTCCTTTTTTATCCTGTTGTAATCTTATTAATATTCTAAACGAATACCTAATCTAACCTGACGAGGAGGACCAAACATGTTCGGGAATGTTAATGCACTACCGCCGTTAGCATCCTGCCATTGTTCCAGGTAATCTAGATTAACAGCCCTATACAGGGCAACATAATCCGGGCCCTGATTAGCAGCCTCGATTGCGCCAAGATCCGGGTCAGATAAGAAACCATCGTCATCGGGAGATCCCGTTCTTAAGAATACGTTATAAATATTTCGTGTATCAAGTAAATTGATTACATACAGATATATATTCAAATCTAACATATCTGCTATGTTGAAAGTTTTGTCAACCCTGAGGTCTAACTGGAATATCGCCGGGGTTGTAGAGTTATTTAATGGCTCAAGAGGCTGTCTGTCTCTAGCATCACCTTCAAGATTTGCACCGCCTCTACCTCTTGTGTAAGGATGGCCGCTGGAGAATGTCATTAATAATGAAGCGCCTAACTGTGATAATATCGGGCCTCCATCATCTTTTCCAAAACGATAGTCAAGATTGAAATTTCCTCTTAACGATTGATTAAAAGTTAGAGGTGTGATATACTGTGGGTTGAATATCGTAACACCATCCAAGGGAGCGCCAACAATTCCGCGATTTGAATATGAGTCTGAGCCAGTTCCTTTTGCATCCTGGAATGTAATTGATCCGTAAGCTAAGAATCTTTCAACACGGCGCATATTAAAGGAGAGCTCTATGCCTTTAGTTGTTGCAATATCACCATTCTGTAAAGCGGTATAATCTCCGAATTGTGATCCATCAACAACATAAATCTGTCTGTAAACGACCTGATCCTTTATATCTTTATAGAAACCGGTTATATCGAATGAGGCAAATTCACCTATTTGCTGAGTAAAACCAATTTCATATTGAGTGGTTCTGGTAGGTCTAACATTGAAACCAACCGGGAACGGGATAAAGAAACCACCGTTAATGTTATCGCCAGTGGCGTGGATTCCCTGGTAAATATCCGCTAAGTTCGACTGCTGAACAAATTTACCCCACTGTGCGTGGAATACCGTCTGGTCAGTTACGGGGAATGAGAATCCCAACCTGGGGCTGATTGAAGAGAATGACGGAGTATTTACTATACCCGCTTCTATCGGATCATTAGTTTGTTTAACCCATGTTCTATCCGGGTCTGTCGGATCAATCGGTACCCAGTTGTCTATATCAATATAGTCATAACGCAGACCGGCATTTATAATAATATCGTTGAATTCAAAACGATCCTGCAGATAGACGCCTGCAAAAACCGGATTTCTGGACTGTTCGTACTCGGGGAGTCCATCATTGGTTCTGTTTCCAAGCGGATCATAACCAAAGTTATCTACACCACGTCTTCTGACAATAGTTTCGATTGGAAGCGGATTACTAGATCTTTCATTCTGGTCGAACAAGCCGGCCATTTGAAATGCCAACTCGTTATTAAATGCAAAGTTTCTAATATCCATATACTGGAATTCACCACCAAATTTAACCGAATGTGACTTTCCAATCAAAGTATTAAAATTGAATGACGCACTATAATTTCTTCTGTCATATTTTGCGTACGAAGCCATAACATCGCCCGGAGCAACGAATGATAGTCCATATACATTATATAGTGTCGGTCTGATGAATCGATTATCTCCACCTGCGGCAGGTCTTCTATCCCAGACCCAACCGACATCTGCATTGGCAACACTATCGCCATATACCTGCCAGTTATCTTTTAAATATGGGTCGAAAGTGTCTTTTTGCTTAAATGTAAATCCCAGGTTCAATTCCCAGAATGTTGTTGGGGACATTAAATGCGTGAATTTCAGGTTACCAGAGCCATTATAAAATTCTTCCTGTTCGGTTCTTGCAGTATTCAGGAAGCTAGTAATTACGCCTGCATTACGCGCAGCACTCCACGGATCAAAATTAGTTTGCCTGGTATATGTACCAACCGCCCTGATTATAAAAGGATTGAAATCCATGGTTATTGAAGCTGTCCCGGAGTATTGTTGAAAAGTAGCTCCTCTAACTGGTCCGGCTGGGTAATAAAAATCGAGTCCATCACCGGTACTTGGATCTTCAATGTAACCGAGGTCGATTCCCGGCCAGTCCTGTGGATTGTTGTCTGTCCAGAATAAGTAATTTGCCAATCCAAAGAATTTAAATTTTTCATCAAACAGCGGGC
>JASFSF010000020.1:0-13917 GCA_050114555.1 Ignavibacteria bacterium | reverse complement strand
TTCTGCCGTTTTCCTCGGAAAAATTGTTCAAAATGTTAAACGCTGAACCGGTACTATGGTCAGATTGCGGAAAAATAAATCTTACTGATGGGCATAATTTAAACGAGGCTGAAATTTTGTTTCCCCAAATTGAAGATGAACAAATCAATGATCAAATAGAGAAACTAAAATACACCAATGAGATAATTGCTGATAACCTGATCAATTATGAAGATTTTATGAAAACAGAGTTGCGTATTGCAGAAGTGATTGAAGCAGAAAAAATAAAGAAAAGTAAAAAACTATTGAAACTTCAGCTTAAGATAGAAAAAGAAATTAGACAGGTCGTTGCCGGAATTGCACAAAGTTATGAACCTGAACAGATAATTGGGAAGAAAGTAGTTGTGGTTGCGAATTTACAACCGGCAAATCTCATGGGTGAAGAATCAAACGGGATGATTTTAGCTGTAGAAAATGATAATGGAAATTTGGAGGTTTTGTCTGTGGATAAATCAGTTAAAAGCGGAACAAGAGTCAGTTAAAGTTCTATAATCAAATCCGAAAATTTATATGAAATCATTCACTCTTATTTTTTCTTTATCGATTTCTTTAGGTGTATTTGCTCAAACAGGTCTTGATAAGGTGAGCGCACAGCTTAATAACTTATTAATAGCCGGAACAGATAACAGTGAACATTTAGTCTGGGTATTCTTTAAAGATAAAGGGGATAATCTTTCATATTACTTTGCAAATCCGGAATCTGTCGTTAGTAAAAGATCGCTTAGAAGAAGATCAAAAATTTTACCCCCGAATGAACTTATCTCCTTAATGGATTTACCGGTTAATACAGATTATATCGAGGAATTAGAGAATCTCGGTTTAGAAGTTAAACAAATATCACGATGGTTTAACGGGGTAAGTGCTTATGTAACTAGTTCGAAAATTGCGGAAATCTCCTATCTCAATTCAGTTGTAAAGCTGGACGTTGTGAAAAAATTTAAGAACAGGAATCCCTTTAAAGATGAACTTATTGAAAATCATGAACAAGATCCGGATGTTCAGGTAGAAGGAATGTATTCCCTGGATTACGGTCACTCGTATACCCCATTGTATCAGATTAGAGTCCCACAAGTTCACGATTTGGGGTACACAGGCGAAGGTGTTTTAATTTGTATTATGGACACCGGCTTTAATAATCTAGAACATGAAGTATTCGAATCGGTAAATATTATTGGTATGTGGGATTTTGTTGATAGAGATCCTGATGCAACACAAGGGACCCAGCACGGTATAAATGTTCTTTCCGAAATAGGAGGTTTTAAAGAAGGTCAATTAATCGGTGTTTCATTTGATTCTGATTTCCTTCTTGCCAGAACGGAAGATACAGGTAGTGAAACTCCGGTAGAAGAAGATAACTGGATTGCTGCATTGGAGTGGGCAGACTCAATAGGTGTTGATGTTACTTCAACTTCACTGACATACCTTGAGTATGATGCACCATTTGAAAGTTACACCTGGCAGGATATGGATGGCAATACTGCATTAATAACAATCGCTGCAGATTTAGCAGTGAAACTTGGAATTGTTGTAGTTAACTCTGCAAGCAATGAAGGCTTTGATGCTACTCATAATACATTAGGAGCACCGGCTGACGGTGACAGTGTAATAGCAGTCGGATCAGTGGAAAGCAATGGAGAGCGTTCAGGTTTTAGCAGCGTTGGTCCTACTGTTGATGGCAGGATTAAACCGGATCTTATGGCACTTGGTTCATCAGTCTATGTTGCCAGTTCATTTTCATCCTCCAGTTATGGTCTGGCTTCAGGAACATCTTACAGCGCCCCTTTAATAGCCGGAGCAGTTGCTCTTTTACTTTCAGTTGATTCTACTTTATCACCGATGTCGGTTCTGAACTTGTTAAGACATACCGGCTCCAATAGCAGTTACCCGAATAATCTGGAAGGGTGGGGTATCCCTAATATTCTTGAGGCTGTTAATCTGTTGAATACTTCCGGGGAATTAACATTTTTCACAGGTAATTACCTGGATGAGGTAATAACTCTCACCTGGGCTACTTCTTCCGAAGGAAATATTGATTATTTTGAAGTTGAAAGGAGAGTTAGTAATTCAAGCGATACAGGAGAATGGCAGGTAATTGAAACCGTAGAAGGGACAGGCTCGATTACTGAAGGCGGTGATTATACTTATAATGATGATATTTCTTCGGTTGATGCAAGTACTATCGAATATAGATTAAAACAATACGACTTCGATGGAAGCTTTGTATATTCTGATGTAGTCAGTATTAATCTATTACGTTTTACGACTGTTCAGTTATTTCAGAATTATCCGAATCCATTCAATTTAAATACAGTTATTAGATATTTTTTACCAAACGATTCAAGAATCAAAATTTCTGTATACGATATACTTGGAAATCAGCAGGAAGTTTTGTTCGAAGGTTTAAAACCGAGAGGAGAGGATATAGTAATTTTCAATGCTGAAGGTAGATCAAGCGGAGTATATTTCATAACTCTTCAGGCTGAGAATTATTCGCAAACAATTAAAGCTACACTAATAAAGTAGCTTAAAAGTTGAACTATACCTTATAGTTGGTATTATCATAGGATAATATTGTTGATTTTCTATACCCCAATCTGTAAACTGACAGGCTAAAAACTGAATTTTTCTTAATAAGAGGGCAATTTATAAATGATTCGTCATATCTCGTTTTTCATATTAATTATATCTATTCTAATTGTTCTTGGTAAAAATATACCTGCTCAAACAGTAGTAGGGAAATTTGGCAAGCATCAAATCACATTGGCTGAATTTGAAAAAGTTTATGCTAAAAATGTTGGTGGAAGCGATGTTGCAAAAGAACATAGTTTTCAACAATATAAAGATTTCATGCAACTTTATATGAAGTTCAGAATGAAATTAAGAAATGCAAAAGTCAGAGGATTTGATAAAGATCCTGAATTGGAAAAAGAATTAAAAGACTATCAGGAGCAGGTTGGGAGATTATTCATAACTGAAAAAAATATTATACTGCCCGGAGTTAGAGATCTCTATGAGAAAAGAAAAGAAGAATTAAGAGTTAGCCATATTATGTTTAAACCTGCGAATGATAAGAGATCAATGCAATTTGCCAATGCAATTTTAGATAGCATTAATAACGGTGCCAGTTTTGAACAGATGGCGGCGATTTATTCACAGGATAAATTTTCAGGTCTGAAAGGTGGTGATATCTATTTTGTAACGGCAGGATCGCTTCCAATTGAGTTTGAGGATGCAATATACACTCTTAACGAAGGAGAAGTATATCAAAGTCCTGTTGAAACAATTTATGGTTATCACCTGATTAAAGTTACTAAAAAGCAGTCCCGTGTTCCCAAAATTAGAGCAAGTCACATTTTAATTGATTATCAAAATAATAATGGAGAGATTGACTCTGCTTCTGCCAGACTTACGGCAGATTCGATTTTAGCACAATTAAAAAACGATGCTGATTTTACTGAGTTGGCGAGAAAATATTCGGAAGATACTTCCACTAAAGAAAGAGGTGGTGATTTAGGTTTTTTCGAAAGAAGACAAATGGTACAGCCGTTTGATGAAGTTGCATTCAGTCTTAATGAAGGTGAAATTTCGGATGTAGTAGAAACGAATTTCGGATATCATATTATCAAGCTTATTCAAAAGCAACCATATTCATCGTTTGATGATGAATATGAAAATCTAAAAAAGATATATCAGAAACAACGGTATGATATTGACTATAAAAAATATTTAAATGCATTGAGAAATAAATATAATGTTACTCTGGATACAAACACGGTAAATATAATAGTTGAGAATTGTGATTCTTCCAGGTTTGGAGAAGATTACTTTAAAATTGATGTTGTAACCGGCAAAGAATTATTTAACTACGGCAGTAACATTGTATATGCTGAAGAGTTCATAACGGAGATGAATAACAATCCGGATTTTACCGGCAAAGCTGTTTTTGATAAAACCGAGGTAATGAAAGCAGTTAACAAGCTGATTGAAGACCGGCTGCTTAAACATTATTCAATGAATCTTCATAAAGAGAATGAAGATTTTGCTTTCCTGATGGACGAATACAAGCAAGGCGTTTATATATTCAAACTTCAGGAAGATGAAGTGTGGAATAAACTGAAAGTTGATAGTGCTCAGGTTTATAATTACTGGGAAGAGAACAAAGAAAATTATACGTGGCCGGACAGAATTGAATTTGGGGAAATATTTACAACGCGGGATTCTTTAGCCAAGGTATATTATGATATGCTTCTGGAGGGTACAGATTTCGATAGCCTTGCAGCATTGTATACCGAACGGCCGGGTAAGAAAAAAGTAAGCGGAAGGTATGAACTGCAGGATGTGGATTTTTCTGATCTGTCACGAACATCAAATACTTTAGTTAATGTTGGAAATTTCACAAATCCTGTAGAAATTTCGGGTGGATATTCAATCTTTTATCTGCATAACAGGGAATTAGCAAGAATTAAATCTTTTGAAGAAGCCAGGGCTGAAGTTACTGGTGATTTTCAGGAGGTTGAAAATAAGCGCCTTGAAAAAGAGTTCTTAAATAAACTCGATAAAATTTATGAACCGGTTATCTATTACGATGAACTTAAAAAAGCTTTTAAGTAATCCTGGTAGTTGCTTAGTTTTATTTATTTCTGCAATCGTATTATTCGGTTGCAAAGACGAACCAAAGCGAACCGGGTTTATAGCCAGGGTGGATGATTCCTACCTTTCTGCGGAGGAATTAAATGATCTTGTTGATACAAATTCAGCAACTGCTCTTCATAAAAATGAAGTAATAAGAAATTGGATCAATAGTGAAATTTTATTCAAGGAGGCAACTAAGGAGGGAATACTTGAAGAGCATGAGTATAAAGCTCTGATTGAAGAGAGCAAAAGAGATCTTGCCGGTTCAATTTTATTGAACAAATATAGTTCAAGTAAGATCATTAATGTTGAACAGAAAGAACTACTTAATTATTACGAAAGTCATAGGAATGATTTTAAACTTATTCAGGACTCCTATCTTCTGAATATCATCTATTTCAACAATCGTGACAGGGCTATTGAATTCAGGGCATTATTACTTGATAGTGACTGGGAAAAATCCATGAATGTTTTTTACAATGATTCCACGATTATTAAAAGTGATCATAAAATATTTCTCAGGGAATCGGATATTTATTCCGAAATGGTTTTAAGAATTGTCAAAAGATTACACCCACTTGAAATTAGCATTGTAATTTCTGAAAGCGAAGGATATTATACGGTAGTGCAGGTTTTAGCAAAATATCTAAAAGATTCTATCCCGGAATTTGAAATAATCAAACAATCCGTTAAAGAGAGATACATTGCAGAAAAACGTAAAGAATTGATAGAAACTTATATTAAAAATCTCTACTCGGATTATCAAATTGAAGTTAAAAATTAGGTGATAAATGAAACTCATAATTGCTCCTTTACTATTAATTTGTTTTAATACAATTTTTGCACAGGAAACTTTAGATAAAATTGTCGCCGTTGTTGATAACGAAATCATTCTAAAGAGTGAACTTGATTTTCAGGCCAATATGTTTGCGGCACAACGCGGAATTAACTTAATCTCACCAGAAATAAGAACACAAATTCTCAATTCAATGGTTGATGAGAAATTGGTTTATGCCCAGGCCGAATTAGATTCTATAACGGTTACGGATGAGGAGATTAACCAGAGGATTGATTACCAGATACAGGTCTTTCAGCAGCAATACGGATCTATTAAAAAAATTGAAGAAATGTACGGTATGAGTGTAGAAAAAATTAAAAGAGAACTTAGAGACGATGTTCGTAAAAACCTGATGATCCAGAGAATGCAGCAAACAAAATTTGCATCGGTTGAAGCGTCCAGGAGAGAGGTCGAAGAATTTTTTAATACATTCAGAGACAGCATTGGTTCAATACCCGAAAAATTAACTCTATTTCACATATTTAAAAATCCCAAAGCAAGCGACAGGTTGAAAAGCAAATCGAGAGAATTTGCCCAATCACTGCTTGATTCAATCAGAGCAGGTGCAGATATGTCGGTGCTGGCAAAGAAATATTCGGACGATCCCGGGAGCGCTGCATTGGGTGGTGATCTTGGTTTTGTGAAGCGGGGTGTTTTTTATCCGGAGTTTGAGGCAGCAGCTTTTTCTTTGGCAGAAGGAGAGTATTCTGAAGTGATTGAATCACCGGTGGGATTTCATATCATATACCTTGTGGAACGCAGAGGTGAGTCCATACATACTAAACATATTTTATTAAAAATTGAACCGGATGAAAATGCAGATCTCGATGCTATCCAGAGTCTCTCGGATTTAAGAGACAGCGTTGTAAATGGTAAAGGAACTTTCCAGGAATATGCTAAAAGATATAGTGATGATGAGCAGACTTCATCATTTGGTGGTGAACTCGGAACATTTTATTTAAATCAGCTTGACAAAAATTTACTTGATATTGTTTCTAAATTGAAAGAGGGCGATATCAGTTTCCCAAGAAGACTTGAATATGATGCCGGAACTTATGGTTATCATATTGTTTATTTAAAAGAAAGAGTTCCACAACATATGGCCAGTCTTGAAGAAGATTATAAACAGATAAGCCAGCTCGCAAATGAAATTAAAAAGCAAAAAGAATATGAAAAGTGGATTGCTGAATTGAAAAAAAGAATTTTCTGGGAAACCAGGTTGTAATTTATATATTATCCAGAAATAAAGTCGTTTTAAAATAGTAAACAAAGGCAAGCAGATTATTGAAAGAGGCATCGACCACTGATCAGGATATAAAACTTGTTGAAAATCTTAGCAGCAAGATTAAATCAGTTAAATCTGAAATATCCAAGAGAATAGTAGGTCAGCACGAAATAATTGATCAGCTTCTTATATCATTGTTTGCAAGGGGGCATTGTTTGTTAGTTGGGGTTCCCGGACTTGCCAAGACTCTTCTTATAAAAACAGTATCCGAAGTAATGGATTTGGAGTTCAGCCGTATTCAGTTCACTCCAGATTTAATGCCAAGTGATATTACCGGAACAGAAATTATAGAAGAAGATTCAGTTAGTAAAAAAAGAGATTTTAAATTTATATCCGGACCTATATTTGCGAACATTATATTGGCTGATGAAATAAACAGAACACCGCCTAAAACGCAGGCGGCGCTTCTTGAAGCAATGCAGGAACACAAGGTAACTGCAGCGGGTGTAACTTACCAATTACCTGAACCTTTTTTCGTACTTGCAACTCAAAATCCGATTGAACAAGAAGGTACATACCCTCTGCCCGAAGCACAACTCGACAGGTTTATGTTTAATCTCTGGTTGGATTATCCTTCATTTGATGATGAAATGCAGATAGTTACCACAACTACAAGTCTGTATGATGCAAAAATTGAAAAGGTATTGAATGCTGACGAAATAATAGAATTTCAGCAACTTGTTCGGAAGGTTCCTGTTGCTGACAACGTTATAAATTTTGCTGTAGAGGTCGTTAACAAGACACGACCAACGAATGGAAACTCTCCGCAATTCGTTAAGGACTGGATTACCTGGGGTGCCGGACCACGAGCTTCTCAGTATCTTATACTTGCCGCAAAGACAAGAGCAATTATTGATGGCAGATTTACTCCTAACATCGATGATGTTAAAGTTGCTCTGCTTCCAGTTTTACGTCACCGTATTATAACAAACTTCAGTGCAGAAGCAGAGGGAATAACTTCAGTTGAGATTATTAATCGATTAAGTAAATAAATATTAATCCTAATTCAGGTACGGCCTTTAAATTATAATTATGGATTGGATTAATATTATTTTTATTTCGCACCCTGTTTAGATGAATAATCCGATTTACTATATTTCTACAAAAATCATTTAATCAGTAACTAGTATGCTCAAACCGAAAAGAATTATCCCGGTAATTGTATTTTCCCAGTTCGCAGGAACTTCACTCTGGTTTGCAGGTAACGCAATTCTTTCAGATTTACAGACAGCAATGAATGTAAACATAGATGATACCGGTATTGTTACCTCTGCAATACAGTTGGGATTTATTACGGGCACACTTTTATTTGCTTTGCTTTCTTTATCGGACAGATATTCTCCCCGGAAGTTATTCCTTGTTTGTTCATTACTTGGAGCAATATCAAATCTGTTGATATATTTTATTGCACATGATTTATTTTCATTGCTTGTATTGAGATTCATAACCGGATTTTTCTTAACAGGTATTTATCCCATCGGGATGAAAATTGCATCTGGTTGGTATCACAAAGGATTAGGGAATGCGATTGGATTATTGGTTGGTGCACTGGTTTTAGGTACTGCATTCCCTCATTTACTTAAAAGTATCGGTGGTTCCCTTGCGTGGGACCAGGTTCTTTTTTACGTGTCTGCAATTGCCATAGCAGGTGGAGTACTTATGTATTTGTTTGTTCCTGACGGACCATACATAACTTCAGGAACAAAATTTAATCCTAAAACCATCTTAACGATATTTAAAGTCAGGGACCTAAGATCAGCGGCTCTTGGTTATTTTGGACACATGTGGGAGCTTTATACTTTTTGGGCGTTGGTGCCAATAATACTTATCTATCATTCAAGCATCAATCAAATTGAAATGAATATATTCTTTTGGTCATTCTGTATAATAGCATTCGGGAGCGCAGGCTGTATAATCGGAGGATTCATTTCACAAAAGTTGGGGAGTGCCCTTGTTGCGTTCATTCAACTACTTTTTTCAGGCTTATGCTGTTTGATATCGCCGCTTATGATTTATTCGAATACTTTTATCTTTTTAATGTTCCTTATTTTCTGGGGTATCGTGGTTGTAGGCGATTCACCTCAATTTTCTGCAATAGTGGCATTAACTGCACCAAAGGAGCTGGTAGGATCGGCGTTAACTCTGGTAAACAGCATTGGCTTTGCCATTACAATTTTAAGTCTTTGGGTTGTTTATCAGTTTATGGACTTAGTTGATCAGTCATATATTTTAATGCTGTTAGCAATTGGACCAATTGCGGGATTAATTTCCATGAAACATTTACTAACAGTAAAAGTTAAATAAACTAATTCTACAAGTTCACCATTTTAATTAACAGAAATGTTTATTGTCATTTCAGGCTTTTCAAAAAGAAACCTAGCATCTTCATAATCTGGCGGACCAAAAGTACCGGATACATTATTCGAATATGCATAATCTTCTGTGGGGATGCCAAGGAAATTAGTATTTATCACACCATCTGAGTTTTCATCATGGTATAGTTTTATTGCATACTCACCAAATGGCAGCTCGCTAATCACATGCTCAGATTTTCCTTCAAGTATATTCAATTTCAGTTTAAGATAATATTCGCCATTACTTTCAAATTCCGTTCTTGAGTTGCATAGCGCAAGGCGAACTTCTCCCTCATCGCTTTGTAATCCGGTTACTATGATAATGAGCTTCCCGGTTTTTCTATCATCATCAGATTGTGCGTTATTCAACTGAATAAAAAATAAGATGAACACTGTTATAAATAGTAATTTCATTTTGAACCTCATTTAATTTCATTGTTTCATTCTAATTGAAAATATTCAAGACCATTTACACTGATATTGTTTTAAATTTTTCATTTTATTATTGATCTTCCTGTTTATTCTACTGTTGCTTCTCAATTCTGATGTACGATCGTGTAACAACGATGCCATAAATTATAAAGACAATGCTAATAACCATACTGTAAACAATTCCCTCCATCGTAGGTTTACTTGTCTGTAACGTTTTTATAAGATTTTCAGTTTTAATGAAGCTGAAAAAGTTGTTGAGGAAATGTATTATCATCAATGGCCAAATTGTCCCTGTTTTCAATGCAAACGCAGCCCAGCCAAATCCAATTGCAAAGGAATAGATTAATTGTAAAACAACATGTTGCCAATCCCAGCCGGCCAAAGCATTCATAATATGCGATAAGGAAAAAATCAAAGATGTGATGATCACTGCTCTCCAGGCACCTGTTTGAAGGAGTACTCGAAGCATTACTCCACGATATAAACCTTCTTCAACAAAACCACTCATAATCGTCAGCAACAAATAATATATGTAGAATCCTAATTCAAGCGATCTATAACTACCAAACAAATTGCCAATCATTGGAATAACAGGTATGATTAAGAGATAAAGGCTCTTTTTATCCAGTCTCCTAAAGCCAATTACCTTCCACCACTTCATTTTTTTTAAGATTATTGCTGTTATAGTTGATAGGATTAACAGCATTCCCCCGTAGAGAGCATAAATTGGGAATCCAAGTTTTTTCACAATTGCTCCAACTGATATAGCTACAACAATTATTACTAATTCCAGCATTCCTACGAATAAATATGGATGTCTTATATGGAATTCTTGTTTGATCAACGGTTCACCTCATTGCAAATTAACGTTACTCAAAAGTGAAACATTTCTTTTATGTAATCAATCGTTCTTCGGTAGGATTTTATTAAATAAGCATCATACTTCAGTATGAAATATGTGTAGGAGGATAAGGATCAATCACGTTTAGACTTTGAAAGAGTGGCTATAATTTCGAACCTGCTTTCTACCTTCAACTTTTGAAAGATATTCTTTATATGAGTTTTCACGGTGCTTAGTGAAATAAACAGTTGATTTGCTATTTTCCTGTTGCTGTATCCTTTAAGGATCAGATCAACAATTTCCTTTTCTCTTTTTGATATACCGGCTTGAGCCAAATAATCAATATATTCCTTGCTATCATTAAACATTTGCACGGTAACAAGATCTGCATTATGTTTTTTAACAAAGTAAAGTAGAAAGAGAATGGACGAACAGAGATAAAAAATTGGAATGAACAGCGAGTAATAACCGCTCTTCAGTAGATAATAGTCCAATATAAAACCAGGTACAAATAAGATATTCATAACCGATGTCTTTATTAAAATTCGTTTCCGCTCATCTTCAATTTTTTTCATATGTATCAGTTTCATTATAAATGAGTAGCCAATTACAAGAAATAAAAGCACAGTAGAGAATAAAACACTGAAGTTTTGCATCTGATAAATCTGCTCTTTCCCCCAGTTAATCTTAAAGGAAGATCCTAAAATTAATAGTGCGATAAAACCAATGAGAATCTCAACAAAATTTCTTTTGGCAGAGGAGTTTTTTAAAACCAGGATATGTACAAAATGAAGAATTGAAAACATTAAGAATGAATATGAAAATAAAATTATTGCAATTACCAGAAGTAGAATAATAAAACTTACCTCGGTCAGATTAACATTTATATATGTAAGGATTACTAGGTACGAGAAAACAAAAAGAGTGAATGCTGAAAAGTAGATCAGGAAGTTAAATAAGAGTTTGTTCCGGAACTTGAGGTATAAAAATGTTGCAATAGTTAAGCATACAATTCCAATCAACACAACGAAAACATAGCCGAATACTACAATATGTATCATATTATATTCAGTTGGAGAAAATTATAATTACAACAATGATAAAATATCCCCATTTTTTGTAAAATGGCAACTATTAGGAAAGAAAGTATTCGCTATTCAATAACCAATGTTTTTTATCAACTCAATCGCTATGTGTTCAACAGGGGAGTATTTTTGAGATACGTAATGTTTGTAACATCGTATAAAACTTTCTATACTCTTACGATTTTGTAATTCTTAAGAGCAAAATATATTTCCATTACACTTGTTTTTATAACTGTTGCTACAGGTACTGCTAACAGCATTCCAATCAATCCAAATATCTGACCTCCGCCAATAATTAAAAGTATGATTAGAATAGGATGAATATCAACACTTTTTCCGAAAACATAGGGTTGAACAAAACCGTTATCTATTGTGTAAACTCCTAGTACAACAATAATAATTAAAGGTACCTGTGAGAGATCACCTGTTTGCATTAAAGATAATATTATTGCCGGAATCGCTCCTATGATCGGACCAAAATACGGGATTAAATGTCCGAGACCTGCAATAACACCAAGCGGCAGTGCACTTGGAATTCCAATAATGTAAAATCCAAATCCAAGCAATGTACCAACGAATGTTGCATCAAATATCCAGGCCCTTACAAATAATCCAAGTTGTAAACTTACTTTTTTAAGTATCCAGTAAGACATTTCGAAGTAATTGTTCGGCATTATACTAAGAAGACCCTTTAAAATTCTTTTACTGTCCTTTAATAAGAAGAAGGTAATGAACGGTACAATCACCAGAATAGCTATTACAGATACAATGCTCGATAAGAGCGTAGAAATACTTTCAAAAGAATTTACAATTTGCGTTGAAACAAACTCTTCAATCCTGGCGGAAAGATTACTTGTATCGATGAACGGCAGTGTGTCAGTCAGCCAGCTTTGAAGAATCTTTATTTGATCGATGTATGAAAACTCACTTAACCGTTGTATCAGTTGATCCATTTGATATGAAAACTTTGGAATTACAACTGATAATCCTAAATAGATTAATACGGCCATTGCAGCAAATACTATTAGTGTAGAAGTAAGCCTGGTAAATCCCTGACCTTCAAGACTGTAGATAAATGGTATAAAAATAAAAGCGAGTAAAGTAGACAGGGCAAGAATAATAATCAGGTTGGAAACCAGGAATAAAACATAAAGCCCGATGATGATGCTGATTATCAATAAGATCAGCTTGATTGGTCTTCTGAATTTGACTTCGGGCATGAGTTTTATACTTTGATGATAAATTAATTTACTGCTTCTATTCTTGAGATACCCGGCACCTGGTTCATTAATGATCGTTCAATACCTGCTCTTAAAGTCATTACCGATAGCGGACATTCTTTACATTCACCCAGCAATCTTACTTTTACAATGCCGTCTTCGCTAACATCGACTAATTCAATATCTCCATTATCAGCCTGCAGATAAGGTCTTACCGATTCGAGAGCCTTTCGAATTTCATCTTCCATAAAAATCATAATAAGAAATATGAAAAGAATTATATCTCCTTACAGATTAATATCGGTTTAATTATTGGATAAGTCAATTGTTATCGCCAAGCAGTATTTCAACTTTGCCGGTTGAACTCGAATTTCTCAAAGCAACTTGTTCTTGCAGATTACAAGATATATCCAATAGTATTTCAGCCTCGATTGCATCAGGGGTGTTGTACAAAATGGGTACCCCGGTATCGCCACCCGATCGTATTCTCGGATCGATTGGAATTCCACCCAGGTAAAAAGTGTTAAGCTCTTTCGATAAATTCTCACCTCCCCCGGCTCCGAAAATATCATATCTTTTGCCTGTATCCGGGGCAATGAAATAACTCATATTTTCTACGATACCCAATAAAGGAACATTGACCCGATTAAACATTTTAAGCGCTTTGCGGGCATCGATTAATGAAACTTCCTGCGGGGTTGTTACGACAACGGCTCCGGTTAGAGGAATGGATTGAACAAGAGTAAGTTGAATATCACCTGTTCCGGGAGGCATATCGAAGATGAGATAATCCAGCTCACCCCAAACCACATCCGATAGAAATTGTTTGATAGCCCCACTTGCCATCGGACCACGCCAGATTACCGGATCATTATCATCTATCAGGAACCCGATGGAGATTAATTTTAAACCATAACTTTCAATAGGTTCCATTTTAGTGCCGCTGTCTGTTTTTAAGAGTTTCGGTTTCTGATTAACTCCGAGCATTAGAGGAATACTAGGGCCATAGATGTCTGCATCAATTAATCCGACTTTCGATCCTTCTTTTGCCAGTGCAACAGCAAGATTGACAGCTACCGTACTTTTGCCAACACCGCCCTTACCGCTTGCAACGGCAATAGTATTTTTAACACCGGGTAAAATCTCTTTGCTGGTTTCCTGGGATGTTACAGGTTCCTTAGTCTGAACATT
>JASFSF010000019.1:0-14429 GCA_050114555.1 Ignavibacteria bacterium | reverse complement strand
AGTAATTTACCTTCATTTGGCAGCTTTACAGACAACGGTGACGGAACAGGAATGTTCTCATTCTTACCAGGTCCTGGTGATGCAGGTACATATCCTGATATAACAGTAGTTGCCACAGATGACGGTACTCCTTCACTTACAGATACTACAAGATTTACACTAACAGTAGGAATTGAGGCAATAATTGATCCGGCCAATTTAGTTGCAACTGCACCTGTTGCAGACCAGGTTGATCTAAGCTGGGCTGATAGCTCCGATAATGAAGACGGGTTCATTATAGAAAGAGAAGACCCTGACAATCCCGGATATCAGGTAGTAGATACAGTATCAGCAAACACTGTTGCCTATACAGATACTACGGTAATGCAGGGTAAGAGTTACAACTACAGGGTTAAAGGATATAATGCCTTCACAGAATCAGGATATGCTGGTCCTGCACAGGTTATTACATTGTTACCAGCTCCATCCGAACTTGCCGGTCAGGTATTAGATGGTCTTCCCTGGTCGATTCAGCTGGATTGGGTAGATAACTCAAGTGATGAATCAGGATTTGTAATTGAGAGAGATTCTGCAGGCAGTGGTTCTGTTGTAATTGATACGGTGGGTAGTGATGTTACTACATTTACCGACACTGATATAGTTCCGGAGACAGTATATGATTATACAGTATATGCAATTACTCAAGACGCAATGTCAGTTACAAGCGATACTGTATCCCTGTTTCCAACAGATGTTATTTCTGTAAATGGAAGTTATATTCCAACTGAATATGAACTGAGTCAGAACTATCCGAACCCGTTCAATCCAAGTACAACAATAAGGTTTGCACTTCCATTTGAAAGCAGTGTTAAACTAGAGATATTCAATGTTATTGGTGAGCTTATGGCAGTTCTGATTAACAATGAGTTAATGGAAATCGGATTCCGTGAAGTTCAGTTTAATGCAAATAACTTCCCAAGCGGAATTTACCTTTACAGAATTATAGCAACCAATACGGATGGCAGCGGAAACAATTTTGTCCAAACAAAGAAGATGATGCTGCTCAAGTAGAAGATAAAATAGTAATTCTTAAATACCCCTATCAACAAACATTGATAGGGGTTTTTTATTGTAATGTGTCTGAATACTCTCGTTTTGAATTCTTCTTCAATAATTTTGTGTTAAGAATTGAAATTGGAGATGATCTTAATAGTATTGAGATAGAGCTACAGGATTCGGAAGATGGAACAACTTTTAGAATTGCTAAGTGAATTCAAACCGGATTAGATTTAATTAGTGCTGCTATCCATTATTTCCTTGCATGTTAAAACTAATCGTTCATTATAAGTATTTCACTTTCAAATTCTTCATAAGACAATTTGCCTTCATGAAAAGAAATTTGCTCACCTTCTGAATCATAAAAAAAGGATGCGGGAAGTGCTCCGCTCCAATCAGAATTTAAACTATTAATAAAACGTTCTGGATCGCTTTCACCATAGACGTAATTTATAAAGCCTGGTTTTAATTCAGATAGGAATGGGATTATTCTGGATTCAATTTCGTCCGGGTAATCGACGCTTATACCAACAATGTCAACTTTTTCGCTGTGTTTATTTGAGAATTTTATAAGATCCGGGAATTCATCTCTGCAGGGAATACACCATGTAGCCCAGACATTAATTATTAAGTATTTACCATCTCTGTTCTTAATAATTTCTTTCAGTTCATTGACTGACAACTCACGAACTTCAATCTGCTTTTTATTTTGCTCACCGGTTGGACTGTAGCCAATAGTAACTGGGCAAAATATTAATAAAGCAAAAAAGAGTATCCGGACTATTTTCATATTTAGATTCTTTTAATACTGCATCCGAATGCTTTTGTTTCAGGATTACTAACTTCTTTATCCGTTACAATCTCATCTAAGGCATTAATAAGATCGGTGCTATTAATCCCCGATGCTCTTCTTGAATCATCAATTCGTCCATGATAAAGTAATATGAACTCATTGCTTAACACATAAATTTCAGGTGTAAACGAGGCATCAAAAATATCGGCTATTATATTTTTTTCATCTTTTAATATTGGGAATGTCAATCCGTTATCTTTTGCATGATTTTCAATTTCTGAGATGTCTTCCGTTTTATTGGAATTAATTCCCAGGAAGCTTATCTCTTGTTCTTTATACTTGTTAAAAATTTCTTCCATTCTTGAATTATAATCATTGGAAACCGGACAACGGGTTGCAATAAACATAAGAACAATCGCTTTAGAATCGACATAGTCAGAAAGAGAATGTTTGTTGCCTTTATAATCAAATAGATCAAAACTTTCGAATTGATCACCAATATTAACCGTGTTTGAATATTTGTTAGTCATGAAAGCAGCTGTGATCAGCATTACCATAATTACAAATGATAGAATAATAATTCGTTTAAAAATCATCTAATCTCCGGAGTTTTGAATGAATGATTACATAAATATCAAAATTTAATATTTGTCAATCAAGGTATAGAAAAATAATGTTTTGGTCTTTTCATGTTTCAATATAAGAACTTACAATAATCACAACACCTAATTTTAGCCGACTTCATTTTTGTTAAAAATCTCATTTTTATCTCCTTATTTTATAAAGGATTACAGTCATTTTGAGATTTCCTATGATTGTAAGTCTTCAATGTCATTTATGCATTTTCTTTGTTGAAATATGACGAGGAATTTAAGAATGCCAGAATATTTTAAATAAATATTGATTATATGGTATATAATTTTGTATCATAAAATCACTTATGTCATTGTTGTTTTATATGGGGCATAGTTACACGATGTTAATTTTATAATATTTTGTTGGAGGCAGTATGTTGAAGAGATTTTTAACTCTTCTTGTTTTGTTGTTGTTCTGCTTTACTAATCTTAGTGCTCAGGACATCAAGAAAACGGGAGGACTTGCCCGGCTTGGTGGTATGGGATACAATCCATATGTTATTGATCCGTTCTTCAATTCAGTAAATCCTGCATGGAATGCTATCTATAATGATTTTGTAATCGGAGATCTCGGGAATCTTGCGAGTGGATTATCTCCGTGGGGTCCCGGTGGGGGTGGACAATATTTTTCAGGCAGCTTTTCTATCGGGAATGATTGGACATTGGGCGGTATATTGGCAAGAAATGATTTTAACGGTTTGTCGATTGCTTTGGTCGATCCTGGATCAAACAATGTATTCGGTTATCCTTTCCCGGGTGTAGTTTCTACAGTAAATAATTTGGCCGATGGCTCTGTAGTTGTTCCGATGGATAATAATATTGAGTTAATTACAACTTACCAAACCGAAACTACATCGGTTGGTTTTGGTATAGCTTATGCATCTACAACCCGTGATTTTACACCGGACAGCGGAGCAAGTGCAGAGGGGTGTGCAAACCAAATTGGTTTTAATTTGGGTGTGGTTCATTTTAACAGAAATTTGAAGCTTGATGTAGGATTATCTATTATGCTGCCAAGCGCCAGTTATACACCACCAATATCCGGTACAGGTGGCAATCAAGTAAATGCTGACCAAATAATTATATTAGCTAACGCAAGAGCATTCATTGAATTAAACAAAAATCTGGAACTTGTACCGGTTGTTGTTTTCTCTTCAGTTACCGGAGATATCGATTCAGGATTTACATCAACCGCTTACTCGGTTGATATGATATCCTTTACATCACGAACTGTTGGTATAGGTTTAAATTATCATACAGGTGATTTCATTTTAGCAGGAGGTGTGAGTTTTACCTGGGCCACGGTAACAATTCCAGCTATTAATAATGTTAATCCGGAATATGAGTTGAGTGCAAATTTCTTCCCGGTTTGGAATATTGGTGCGGAGTGGAATTTGCTTGATTGGCTGGTCGGACGATTAGGTTATTTTGCTGTAACGGGTTTATCAACCGTAGAAGATCCAATTTCTGCAACTGGAATAAACGAGTATGTAACGACATTCTTTGGTCCGCCGCGCCGCGGAGCAACAGTTGGAGTCGGATTCAGGTTTGGTGATTTTTCGCTCGATGCCATGGTTAATGAAGATGTGTTGAGGCAGGGCTTTAATGTGATCGGTGGCGGTGGTTCTACATTTGCTTATTTAACTGCGAGTTACGCAATTCCCTAGTGATTTTATAAAGGTGTCCTCAAAAGGGACACCTTCGCTTTTCGTTTTAAGCTTACCCTATCCTAGTTTATTCTTAGAATCCCTTTTTAGATCAGTGATTTTTTTTTAGAATTGAAATTAGAGGCTATGTTGAGTATGGTTGAGACTTTCAACTTAATTGATATCAATAAAACAGGAAAAGGAGGGTGGCATTAATAATGGGGAGGGTGAATTTATTCTGAGACTATCTAAAAACATTACTTAACCTCATAAGAGTTGATTGTCAATAAAAATTGTTACAATTTAAATTTCAGATTTATATATACTCCTTTAGGGAAACATATGGATTACGGTTTTCCTATTTACCTTCAGCATATTGAGCTTCCCCTGAAGCATAGAATGTCGTAAAAACCATTATGGCATATTGTACCGTGATTCCAATTTTCTTTATAATTAAAATTACTAATTACATGAAGGAGAATTAAAGATGAATACTAATTCTGAATTTTTTACCGAAGAAAGTACCAGTGATCCTGCAGAGGCACTTGCTGTTCTAATAAATAAGGCTATTAAAAATTTACCTGTACTTTCTGCAGAAAAAGTCCACGAGCAACACAATAGATTTCGTGATTCGTGGGGAAACCTTCCATTTATAGAAGGATCTGAAGAGGAGATCAAAGATGTAATCCTAAAAAACGCAAAGGAAATTGCAGAGAGAAATGATTTTGACAGTTTTACTATTAAATTATATGGCGCTGACCATGGCTATAAAGATAGAGAAGCTGCCACGTTTCGAGCTCATCTTAAGGATACAGGGTGGATTTTGATGTTATGGAAGACAGAAAAGGAAATACATGCATTTGGTCGTTCAGAATTATTGAACATGTAAGTAATTACGTTAAGAATAAGAAGATGGTTCTCCTGCGCTAATCCGCCGCGGCGGATCGGGGGATAAATGTTGATGAAGTATATTTTCTAACCTTAACTTTCAGTGGCTCATGTTTACTAATTAAACGGGATTTTTTTGTGGGTATTTTACTTGACTCATCAATGCTTTCTAAATATCCAAATATTTCTACGGTTTATTTCTATTTAAACCCTTCCATAACAAATTGATAGACATCTCTTAATCGCATATTTATATTTCCCACGAACTAAAGATTTGTTTTATATTAGGAAAGAACACAGTTATGAAAACTTTAATGGTTCTGTTTTTTTCACTTTTGTTTGCATTTACTGGCTTAGCACAAGATGTAGAACTTTCAGCGGAAAGAAAGTCTGTCATAGTTGATAACCTTACCAATGGTATTGTAACCGATAATAACGGACTAAATGCTAGCTCGGCAATTGTATTATACGACTTGATTGACCAGGGGTATATGGAGAGCAATAACGGTTCCAAGGCAATGATACCTTTATTAAGATTATTAAATAACGGTGAAACAGAGGAAGTAAAAATTGCCGCGGCCCTTGCACTCTACAAACTTGGGAATGGTATTGGGATATATAGATTAAGAGGAGCTTCGATTTTTGATGATAATGAAAATGTAAGCTCTGTATGCAAAAATCTGTATTACTCCTACCATAAAATAAATGGTTCTGAATATTTCCTAAACTTTTAATAAGAACTATGTTGCTTTAAACTGTATTCCAAAAAAGCCCAGTTTTACTGGGCTTTTTTTATAAGAGAGCGAATTATTTCCTGCTTATATTCTTGATATATTTCATCTGAATGATTACCAAAGTATGTCTGTATGCCCTAAAATACTCTCGTCTCTTATTTGCATCTGGCCAGGCTTCTCTTAATAATTCAGTACTTCTATCCGATGCTTTTTCTATATCAGCAAAGTTTTTATTACTTGCCAATCGTTAAACTTATTTTTCTTGTTTCTTTTTCAAATTAGTTGCAATATAAAATTGCATTTAAAATCATTTTAGAGGTCTAAATGGAATTAAGTAAAAGAGCACTTGGTTTATCAATTGGACTAACCTGGGGTCTTACAATAATGCTTGCCACTTGGTGGCTACTAGTAGATGGTTCTGGGGGTATGACAATTTCAAAGCTCTCTAATTTTTATATAGGATACTCATATAGCTGGGGCGGAGCAGTAATAGGGTTTCTTTGGGGATTTGTAGATGGTTTTATAGGGGGTGTTGTAATAGCTTGGCTTTATAATTTCTTTAGTAAAAAAATCTATAAAGATAGGCCATCAACATAATTTGAATTTAATATACTCCCATCAATTAAAGTTGGTGGGAGTTTTTTATTAATCTAATTAGTCCACCTAAAAATATTTAGTTAGAATGGTGATTTTTTGCTTAGAATTGAAATTAGAGTGTGAGTTGATACTTAACGAAAATTTTCAACGAAAATTGACCTCCATACACCCCGAAACTGAGGGTGGGTATTAAGGGTGAAAAGTTCGCATACATTCTACAATATATTTTTATGATTCATTACTTGCCATTCATTAAGAGTTGATTGTTTGTCAGCCATTATAAAAGCAATTTTAAATAGTAAGTTCTACTCCTTGAGAGAAACTTATAGAATAGCGTTTTATTATTTTCCTTCCAGAATATGGTGCTTCCCTCAAGATCTAAGGTGTTTGATTGATTTTTTATTTCACCAATTAAGGAGAATGAGTTATGAATGCAAGATTCGTAAAAACAGTAGTATTACTTTCTATAATTCTTTTAGTGGCAAATTTAAATTCACAAGTTAATTTGGAAAGTAAGAACAGTACACTGCAGGTACAAGATAGTCTCGATGCAGTCAATAAAGATTTAGATATTGTTTTAGTTATTGGATGGTATGATGTAGTCACAAAATCTCTCTTCAAAAGTTCACAAAAAACTCAGGATCCCACAGAAAATATTGTTAGCAGCTTTAAAAAGGCTAATTTTAATATAGTTCAAACATATTTTCAATATTTAGGTAAATCTCAAATAAACCACAAAATGAGTCTTAATTATAACCCACCACCTGATATTTCATATGATGCGAATATCAGTATTATATACCATGAAGACTCTTATCAGGGGAAAGTATATAATTGTAACATTAAGGTTAAAAATCCTCAAGATGAAATATTATTAGAATATAATACTGCTATGTATGAAGAAGTTAAATATTATCTTCATTATAAAGGCAAACCGGATCTTGACTACCTTGGTGATGATATTTATAATTTTCTAAAAAATAATATAGCCCCAATAGGACACTTATTAATGGGCTTGAAAGATAATTTTATTAACCAGATTGCTGCTCAGCGTTTAGGTAGAAGCAATGATCCACGAGCTATTTCAGCACTGATAGAAGTTTTATTTGATGAAAATGAAAGAAATAAATGGAATGGTATTAGCGATGATGCTGCCGAATCTCTGGGAAAGACGAAGAATCCCGAAGTTGTAGACACATTGATTTTTGCTCTTAATGGTGCATCAGAATATCTTCGTGCATCGATTACTGAGGCGTTAGGAGACATCGGCGGTGAAAAAGCTTTAAAATGGTTAATTGAATTAACAAAAGATGAGACTTCTATGGTCAGAAAACGTGCAGCTGTATCTCTCGGTAAAATTGGTAATAAAGATGCTATTGAACCATTAAAGAAGTTACTACAAGATGAAAGTAAGTATGTACGCGAAGCTGCTCAGGAATCTTTGGATAAGTTAAAGGAGAAATGATTTGAAAGTATCAATCTAAGTCTATAATTAGAAAGGGATTTTTTGTTGCGAAATAAGATAACCGATATCTAAGTATACTAAGTATTAGTTCTTCCAAAAATCGTTAGTTAGAACGATAATTTTTTGCATACAATTGAAATAAGAAGGTATATTGAGTATGACGGAGCATTGTATAAAGACAATACTTCGGTTGTTTATTGTAAATGATTGCTATTAATCTGCTCGCAATTTAACTTTAGAGAAATCTAAAATTATGTTCAGGAGTTCTTGTGGAAGATTTTGAAAAAATTGATATTGACGGCGTAATTCTTATAGCGGTTAATCTTGCTCGATCAACCATAAATGAAGCATATGAATTCAGGAAGATAATTGAGGATGAGATTAGTGCGGGGCACACGAGATTGATAATTGATCTAAGTAAGTGTGGTGTTATTGACTCAACCTTCTTTGGATCGATTATTTGGGCATTAGGCCTGATAGCAGATAAAGGTCAGCAGTTAAAAATAATTAAATCAAAAATTTCTGAAGATGATATTTTCACTTCCACAAATACTCTTAGTTTATTTAAATTTTATAAAACAAGAGATGAAGCGATCAAGAGTTCTGAAGGGGATGATTAACCTTAAAGTTGATTAAAATTTTCAACCTGATTGATAACATATACACCGCAGAAAAGGGGGTGGGGATTGATGGTGGGAAGGGCGTATCCATTATACAATAAATTTTTTAAGATTTAATTGATTGCAAACTGCTAATTTCACTCAAATAGTGAATAGTGGTTAAATCATTCAATCAATTAATATTAGCTGTAGGCTTGAAGAGCATCTTCAACCGAGGTGTAAACATCAAAAATATTTTGGACATTACTAATATTAAGTATTCCCTCCGTGCCGATGGAGAATGCGGGGGTTACTAATTTAATGTCTCCCCCAATCTCTCTTATTTTTTTCAAAGAAAAAGCCAAAGCTCCATAGAATGTGCTATCTATGAAAATACATTCACTTATATCAAGAATAATCTTGTTCTGTTTAAGATTAATATTCTCCAGAAGCCTGGCTTTCATAGTACCAGCTTCCATTAGTGTTGCCCGAGAAAGTTTAATTTTTTCTATTACCACATCACCGGCGGTATACTTTTCAAAATAATCCACCTGATAATTCTTTAAGACAATTCAAATAACCACATTGAGCAATTACTATACCAAGGCAATCATAATGTATCAGCGATTATTCCCCTTTTTAATCCATTACTTGCCAATCAGCAAGCTTATTTTTCTTGTATCTCTTTTCTAGGATTAGCAATTTATATTTATAAATATTGAATACTCTTTAGTGTGGAGCTGTGGTGATAAAAGTAAATTTAGAAGCTCCTATTTAGTATTCATTACTTTATATGTAAAGGTTTAAAATACCCATCTTTTACAGATAGGTAAGAGTTGTTGAGAGATTGGCGATAACAAAAAATATTAATAATATCAAAGTGCAATAATATTTAGGAGGAGGAGATATTAAAGTAAAGATAATACTTATTTCATTACTTTTTACGCATTGTATATTTACGCAAAATGTAATAATTGTAGTTATCGACGGTGCCAGATATTCAGAAACTTTTGGAGGTGGTAACACTTATATACCTCACTTGTACGATGATCTTCGACCTTCCGGCTATCTTTATACAAATTTTAGAATTGCCCACGAGGGAAAAACAGAAACTAATCCTGGGCATGCTACAATTTTATCCGGAACCTGGCAGCAGGTCGCAAACGATGGTTCTCAGCATCCGACCGAACCAACTCTGTTTGAATATTTTAGAAAGGAACTCAGCAGCGGCTTAACCGATAATTACATTGTTGGTGGTAAGGCTAAATTAAGCATTCTTTCTTACAGTATTGAAGCTGAGTATGGGGCTGATTATAGGGCATCTGCAATTTGTTCGGACATACCGGATAACACTGTTTTCAACAATTGTATTTCTGTTATGGAAACTTATCACCCCAGGCTGATACTCATAAATCTTGCCGATACCGACCGTCAGGGTCATTCTGGAGTATGGAGCAATTACCTAAACGCTCTGGCTAACGCTGATAATATAGTTTATCAATTATGGCAACACATTCAATCCGGCGATTATGATTACACTATGAGTAACACAACTTTATTTGTTACTAACGACCACGGCAGGCATGATGATGCACACGGTGGGTTCACTGATCACGGGGATGATTGCGATGGATGTGAACATATTATGTTATTTGCAATAGGCCGGAATGTTAGCCCGGGAGTAGAAAATACAGATTTGCATTATCAAACCGACATAGCACCAACAGTAGGGGATCTGCTAAATTTCAATACACCTCAGGCTATTGGTACAAGTTTGTATAAAGGTGGTAATCCACTTCCTGTTGGGATTAGTATACCATTGAAATTTGAACTCTTTCAGAACTATCCCAATCCGTTCAATCCCATTACAACAATTAAATACCAAATTTCAGAATTAAGCTTCGTTAGCCTGAAAGTCTATGATATATTAAGTAATGAAATTGCAACACTTGTAAATGGGGAAAAATCAGCAGGCAATTATGAAGTTGAATTTGATGCGGGCAGTATTTCAAGCGGTGTTTATTTCTACAAACTACGGACGGAGAGTTTTGTTGAAACTAAAAAGATGGTCTTGATGAAATAAATAACAATCGTAAGCATATTGACAAAATGAAAAATGATATAAGAAAAAAGACTTATCTATCTCATAAATTCTTGATGGCAGCAATTGAATTGACAAAAAATGCTTTCCGAATCGAAAACGACGAATCTACCAATAGTAGTTCATATGATTATAATGTAATGGCTTCAATATTTCTGGTAGTTTCTTTTCTTGAAGCTATTATTAACGAATTTTTCATTGAGTTGGTAGATGAAGAAAAGGAAAAATATCATCGTATAGATCCAACAAACAGAGAAGTCCTCATTGAGTTGTGGAAAAAGGGAATTCCAAGAAGAGCTCGTCATTCGATTTTAGATAAATTTGAAATAGCAATAGATGTTAGCAGAGGAATAAAATTTAGTCACTCCCAGAGTCCATATTTGGATATTAAAGGATTAATCAAATTAAGAAATATGTTAATTCATTATGAACCAAAGTGGCAAATAACAGACCGAAAGTTAAGAGGGGCATCAGATCTTGAGAATTTATTAAAAGGTAAATTTGAACTTCATCCTCATTTTGATAAAGAGAATGAACCTTTTTTCCCTAATTTAGTTCTGAGTGCTGATTGTGCATTGTGGGCGATTAAATCTGCCTCTGATTTTGTGTTAAAATTCTACGATAATATAAACTGCGCTGTTCTCTTCAAACCGTCACATAATAATCTTCAAAAAGAAATTGCTAATATCAAGATAAGTTAAAGTAAGAGATGATTGATGATTTCTGATATATTTGTTGAGATTAAGAAGAGGTCCTCCTACACTAAAGCTTTGGAGGATAAATGATGATGACTAATTATACCAGCATTAACTTTCCTTAGTCCTCTGTCTCTTATTAGGCAGGGATTTTTTCTCTAATCGCTTAAAATGAAGTGAAACTATTTAGGGATTATTTGGGTTTTGCTATCAGCAACAATTATTCTTATCATTCATTATGAAAGGGTGAGTGATAAATCTGGGAGGTTAAAAATGCAGACATATATCAAATTCATTTTACTTTTTCTTACAATTACATCTCTAGTCATTTCCTGTATTGAAGATTCGCCACTATATGTCACATCAACGCCAATTGCACACGCGGGTGATGACCAGCTTGTCGGGTTTCTTGATACAGTATATCTGAATGGAATCTCCAGCACGAAATCGGAAAGCTTAGAATACGTCTGGTCTTTTAATTATAAACCATCAACGAGTAAAGCTGTTTTATCAGACTCCTCTTCTCCAGATCCAACATTTGTTGCAGATGTAGCAGGATTTTATAGCTTACAGTTAGTGATAAAAGATAAGGAAAAATACAGTAAACCGGATTTTGTTACTGTCCAGACAATATTTACAGAGCTGTCTGAAGAATATTTTCCTCAAAAGGTTGGCAATAAATGGAAATACAAAGTAATGGATACAACAGGTATAACGGCAGACACAATAACAGTTGAAGTTGTTGGTACAACAATTTTACCAAATGGGGAGACCGCCTCTATTTGGGTTTATAATGGCTTTGGTGCTGATTGGTATGTTGGATCCATTGATACCTTATATCTTGCAGTAAGAGCAGATACACTAATTTATTATCGGATTAGACAAAATCATCTGTATCCCTTCTTAGGATATATTGTTCCTTTTAAAGTTGGAGATAGATGGGAGTATATGTGGAATGTCCCAACAGTTACTGTTCTAGAATATAATTCAATAACCATTGATATTGGAATATTCTCTAGTGCATATCAAATTGAATATTCTTCTCTCTGGTTGAGCGGCTATAGGTCGTTTATCTGGTTTGTTCCTCATGTCGGAATGGTGAAGATGGAATTAATAAGATGTTATCCGAGCCCAGCACAAGAGGATATATGTTATAAGGAATACTGGGAGTTGATCTGGTATGATTTGGTCAAGTAGGTTATTTAAAATCCCAACCGTTAATTAGAATATTATAAATTAAAATACATTTTATATTCAAACGGGTGAGGCATTGTTCCTATAGAGTGTATCTCGTCATTTTTAATTTTCATCCATTGTTCCAGCAATTCATCTGAAAATAATTCTCCCCTGCGTAAGAAATCATTATCAGCTTCTAATGCATCCAGTGATTCTTCCAGGTTTCGCGGCAGAAATTGAATGTTATGAGCTCCTTCATTTTCTAAAAAGTTTTTATCGTAAGGTCCGTATCCTTCTTTTACAGGATCAATCTTATTTACCAATCCGTCGATTCCTGCCAGTAAGATTGAGGTTAAACACAAATATGGATTTGCAGTAGCATCCGGTGGGCGGAATTCAAATCTTGTTTCTTGGGGATTTGAAACGTATTTAGGAATTCTTATGGCTGATGCTCTGTTTCCCTGCCCGTAAGTTAATGCGACAGGAGCTTCAAATCCGGGGACGAGTCTTTTATACGAGTTTGTGCTTGGATTAGTAAATGCTGTAAGCGCAGGACCATGTTTAAGTATGCCGCCAATAAAAAATCTTCCGAACTCATTGATATTTCCATACTCACCTTTTTTGTAAAATATATTTCTTCCTTTTTTTGTAAGGTATAAATGAAGGTGTAATCCATTCCCGGACTGATGGTACATAGGTTTCGGCATGAATGTAATGTACAGGTTACGCTGTCGTGCAAAATTGAAGAGAATGTATTTTGCTGTAATAATATTATCAGCGGTTGTAAGAAGATCTGAAAAATATGTTTCAATTTCCTGCTGACCCCTTTCCCCAACTTCATGATGATGATACTTAACATCAATTCCCTGGTTCTTCAGTAGCTTTGAAGCTTCGTCGCGAAAGTCGTCATATTCATCAAAAGGATTAGCGGCATGGTACGCTTTTTTATAAAACTCTTCCTCGTGTTCAACTTTGTAAAATGAAGTTGAGGTTCTTGTATCGAATTCAACGTTTGAGAAAATATAGAATTCGAACTCAGGACCCCACCACGATTTATCAGCACCGGTTACACTCTTGAGCAATTTTTCTGCCTTCTGTGCCATCATTCTTCCATCCTGGTCGAAAGAGCTTCGTTTATCATCCGCCAAAATAATGTTTGTATAGAAACTTAAAGTGGGAGCTTCACGGAACGGATCGAGATTTGCGGTGCCAAGATCCGGTTTTAAAATCATATCACTGTTCTCAACCTTACGAAATCCGTAACTTGAGCCATCAAAACCAACGCCCTCTGAAAGTAATTTTTTTAGAATACCTGTATAAACCGGGAGGGTAATGTGATGAAGTCTTCCGGCTAAATCTGTTGCTTTAAGATCTATAAATTCGATTTTATGTTTTTTAATAAGCGTTTCACAATTTTGTAATTGATTCGATGTAGTTGCCATAGTAATCCCGGCTGTTTTATATTTTAATGGCTGGCTAAGAAGGAAATAACTCTATCAGTATTTCCCCTTTCAGTTGTTCGGAATAAAATTAATTAACTTCACTAATAAATTTACTAATTCTGAAAATTCTAACCCAAAAATTAGTATTTCAGGCACGTGATATCGACTATTACAGAAATTATCAGACTGTTAGCAAAAACGTAAGGTGTAAGGCCAGGTATGCTTTATCAGTTAAAACGTACGAGATTATCCGGGAAAAAATAAACCCGGCGTTAACCTGGTTATAGAATTTAGCCTTTATAGTTTAAAGCACTAATACCCGGGAATATTGCTGTTGTGTCAAGTTCTTCTTCAATTCTAAGCAATTGATTATACTTAGCAATTCTATCCGATCTTGAAGCTGAACCTGTTTTTATCTGACCGGCATTTGTTGCTACGGCAATATCTGCAATGGTTGTATCTTCAGTCTCTCCGGATCGATGACTTATCACATTTGTGTATCCTGCAGTTTTTGCCATCTCAATGGCATCTAGTGTTTCGGTTAGTGTACCAATCTGGTTTACTTTAATTAATATTGAATTGGCAACAAGCAGCTCTATTCCTTTTGCTAATCTTTCAGTATT
>JASFSF010000018.1:0-14513 GCA_050114555.1 Ignavibacteria bacterium | reverse complement strand
CAAATGAAACACCAACCAATTCACCCTTACTATTTATCATAGCAGCTCCCGAACTGCCGCCCGTTAAATCATTAGTTGTAATAAAATTAAACGGCGTTGATAGGTCGAATTCCGCCGGTGGATTCCACCATCTTTCGGGAAGACTCCACGGAAAATCTTTATTGAACGAATAAAACCTGTCATATAATCCATAGAAAGTTGTGAATGTGGGTGCCACGGTTCCGTTATACGGAAAATCCATAATCACTCCATCCGAAATTCTTAAGGTAAATGTAGCATCCGGAGGAATGGACGTTCCATACACCTCAAACAATGCCCTGCCAAGTTTTTCATTATAAAATTCTTCTTTCTCAGTCAACTCATTGTTTTCTTCATAAAGTTTTGAACTTATAGAGGACGATGATAATATAAAATCAATAAACGGATCATCTCCGCTTAAAATCTCTTCTGGTCCGTCTTTAACGAGTTCTTTTATATCCCCGATATTTGTAAGCATCGAATTTGAAAGGATGAAATTAGCGGCTTCGGTTCCCATATAACCACCGGTCATTTTTCCGATGAGTTCTTCTTCATCAGATAAATATTTTACGATTGATTCAAGCTTTGTCTCAAGTAATTTATTGTTTAAAGCATGATCAAAATCCGGAGGCATTAATTCATTAAGTCTCACCTCCAGTTGTTCCCCAATATAATCTTCGTTTCTCTCTTCCTCCGGTAATTCCAATTCATTTGCTATGCGGATCAATTCTTCGGCTATAAAAAAATATTCCGGTGTGTCATCTGGATTTAAACTTAAAACAGCGCTCTTGTATTCAATTGATCTTTGTGAATTCTTTATCTCTTCTATGTTGCTCCATAAATCACCATAAAGTTTGTTCAATTTCTCATCAGATTTTACGGTGGACTTGAAGTTATTTTCAAAATCAATCTTTCTTTGCATTAAAACAGGATCTCTAAGTCCCTCAAGCATTCCTGTGTAAGCTTTTTGTGAATTCAAGAAATTTAAAATTGTGTCCTCCAGTTCACCAGCACCATCGGGTTCGTTTTCTATTGTCTCTTGAAATATTTCTAACATTCTGTAAATGTATTCAAGTGTATTTGGATATGAAATGTCTCTAAGATATTCAAGCTGTGCAACAGTTTTTAATCTATCGGTTTTCCCGGGATTACTGACTACAAAAATCGGTTCATTTGTTTCTGGTCCCTTTTTACTCCATCTGTAATAATTTTCTGATTTTAGCGGATTACCGTCATCATCATATATCCGGAATAATGAAAAGTCCAGGCAATAACGTGGATATGTAAAATTATCCAGCTCCCCGCCAAACGAACCAAGCTGGTCTTCAGGAGCAAAAACTAAACGGACATCGTTAAATCTGTTGTAACCATATGCAGAATAACGGCCCCCTTCATACAGTTCTGTAACTGTTACTAGTACTCCTGTCTCTTCCGATATTCTTGTTTCAATCTCTTCAATTATGTTTGTCTTAATAGCTAATTTCTCATCTTCTGTTGCACCTTCTTCAATTGCATCGTGCACCTGATTTGTAACATCGTAAATCAAAACAAGCTGATCGACAAATAAATCAGGGACGGATCTTTCATCTTCCAGTGATTCAGCAATAAATCCTGTAGCATGCAAGTCTTCACCGTCTCTTATTACCTTTGTAACATTCTGTCTTGCACAATGGTGATTTGTAATAATCAGACCATCTTCAGAAACGAATGCTGCAGAACAGTAAGTGGCAAAACGTAATGCGGCTAATCTTATATTATCGAACCATGCTTCATCAGGACTGAATCCATATTCTTCATAGAAATAATCTGTGGGAGGATTCTCAAATGTCCACATTTTACCTGTATCGAATTTTCCCGCCTTTATAGTATCGAGATCTAACCAGTTATGTTGGGCAAGCGTTAAAGAAAAGCAGTTTAATAAAACTATTATGAGTGCAAATAGATTTTTCATCTATATCTTTCCAGATAAAAGTTATTATGAAGTGTTGATTTTAGGCAGTCTAGAGATATCACCCATTTAAAGAAAAATAATTGGGGATTGATTAATAGCAAGTCTAATGAGAGTAAATGAAGAAATGTGCTTCTCAAGTATCTCAACTCCTCGAAGAATCATCAGACTGAATAAATAGAGTCCTATCTATCTGATGAAGAATATATATCATTTCACAAATTCTTTTGCTAAATATAAGAATCCGGCTGATATAGAGGTTCTATCTCCCACTCATCTTCAATTGTACCTATGCAATGAGAACATTTGGGCACATTAAAAACCACTTTTTCTTCACTTGATGATGCTCTAACAAAATTCAAAATAGTTTTGCAACTAGAACACTGGACAACGTGTGATGAAGTAGTCTTTGTACTGCAATCAGGACAAATGAATCCCAAATCTCCGGGTGATTCATCTGGATTTACCAAAAAGATGGAATTACATTTAGAGTTATTGCATTTAGCGAAGTGCCACTTAATAGTATCCGTATTTCCGATATCTCTCTCCACAAATAATTGTTATTTATAATGTAAAAAGTAATTAATTAAAAGTCTATTGAAAAAAAAATCTCCCGCAGGTTTTTTATCAGGTATGCTATTGCTATTTTTCACCGCTGAAAAATATTTAGCATGTGAACATAGTATGCTAAATTCTGTTGAAAAATCCATTTCGCAGTACTTGATTTTTTTTCACACAAAATGACGTTCTACTTCTGGAGCATAAATTATGGCTAAAATTAATGGATTTAAAGCCTATGATATTCGGGGTAAGGTACCAGGTGAATTAAACTCAGACCTGGCCTATAAAATAGGTCGTGTTTACTCCAGGCAAATTAGTGCCGACAAAGTTGTTGTTGGACATGACATTCGTAAGTCTTCGCCGGAAATTTCAAATGCATTAATTCGTGGTTTGAACGATGGTGGAGCTGATGTTGTCGATATAGGCTTGTGCGGAACCGAAATGATTTACTTTGCTACACCTCATTTCAATGCCGACGGCGGAATAATGATTACTGCAAGTCATAATCCACCCGAATACAACGGGATGAAATTCGTGAAAAGAGATTCCGTACCGGTTGGATATAATTCAGGTTTGAATGAGATAGAGCAAAAGATTCTGGATAATGATTTGGGTGAGTTGAATCCACAGAAAGGATCAGTGAGATCTGTTGATATAATGAATGAATTTATTGAAAATCTGGGAAAGTTTTATGATCCGGGTAAAATCGATCACTTTAAAGTTGTTGTAAACAGCGGCAATGGATGTGCAGGAAAAGCTCTTGATGCGATTGAAGACAAACTTCCCGTAAAAATGATTAAAATTTTTAATGAACCGGATTCAAATTTCCCAAACGGTGTACCGAATCCTCTTTTACCTGAAAACAGAAATCCAACCATTGAAGCCGTTATACAAAATGAAGCCGATCTGGGTGTAGCCTGGGATGGTGATTATGACCGCTGTTTCTTTTTTGATGAGGAAGGTCATTTTATTGAAGGCTATTATATTGTTGGACTTCTAGCAAAATCCATTCTAAAAAATAATCCCGGTGAAAGTATAGTACATGATCCTAGATTAGTCTGGAACACATTTGATGTTGTTGAAAAAGCCGGAGGTAAAGCGGTGGTTTCAAAAAGCGGGCATGCATACATAAAAGAAAAAATGAGAGAAGTTAACGCTATATACGGGGGCGAAATGTCTGCGCATCATTATTTTAGAGATAATGCATATTCCGATAGCGGTATGATACCCTTTCTGCTTGTAATGCAATTGATGAGCGAAGAAAATAAAAAGTTATCGGAACTGGTAAGCGAGATGGTAGAATCTTATCCATGTTCAGGTGAAATTAATTCCACTATTGATAACCCTGCAGAAAAAATAAAAGAACTTGAGGGAAAATATTCAAATGGCCGAATTGATAAACTTGATGGTCTCTCAGTAGAATATGATGACTGGAGATTTAATATACGAATGTCAAACACAGAACCTATACTAAGACTTAATGTTGAGAGCAGGAGAAATGAAAAATTGATGAAGAAAAGAACTAAGGAAATTTTGAAAATTATTAATAGTTAGTTTTGATAAAATAATTTCCGTCAAATACCGGAAGTTACAAGGCAAGGCATTTAATCTATAATATAATTTCTTTTAATATTCCTACACAGTTAATCCTTCGAAGTATCTATTGTGAAAGGGACAACAAGTTTTTCCCACTCAAGTTGAACAGTTGCAGAATAATCTGATGTTTTAGTAATTGTATACGCAAGCCACTCCTGCATGTTACTTTCTTTTGGCGTAACTTTAAATCTCATAACATCTTCAGCTTCGTTATATTCAAATGCTCCCCACTGATCAGCTACTTTGTTAAATATCACTGTCCAATCATCTTTTGTCGGAATAACAAAAAAGCTATAACTTCCGGCTTTAAAATTCTTACCGTTTATTTTTACATCATCTGAAAATGTAAACTTAGTTGCTTCGTTGGCTCCTGCTCTCCAAACTTTATTATACGGTACTAAACCACCCCAAATCACTCTGCCTTTTACACCGGGACGGTTATAATCTATTCTTACATCTGTTAAACCGACTGTTTGAATTACAGCAGCCTTCGGACTAATTCGAATATCATTATTTTGTGCAAGAACATTATTGTTGAATATCAAGAAAATAACTAATAGACCTGAATATAATTTTAATCGTGGTATATGTGTCATATAATTTCCTGTTAATTGAATAGTTATCTAATATTTAGTATTAATATTTGAATAAATTTTCAGTTCTACAACAACTTTATTAGTCTGATTAAAGTGTGATAAAAACATATTTTTCGAAAAAAGCCTACTTATTTAAATTTAGTGATACCAGTTATTTACTTGAAATGTTTGTAATTAATATCACACGAAAAGTGAATAATTTATGATGTGTTAAATGAACCACTTTTTTTTAATTAAATTTGAGTTCTTTGTTTTTAGAACAAATAATTTTTAGTTTTTAATGCAATTATCGATTGAAATAAACTCCCCCTCAAATTTAACGGACAAATAAAATGAATACTCCCAAAGTAAAAAAACCTAAGGAATTAAAACCCGAAGATCTAAGATGGAAATGTAATCCTGACGTATTCGAATTCACTTCAACATTAGACATTGAACCAATTGAAGGAATTCTTGGGCAGGAACGTGCTTTGAAAGCACTAAAACTTGGAGTTGAACTGCATAGTCCGGGTTATAATATTTTCATTGCGGGATTATCGGGTTCAGGTAAAGCAACAAGTGTAAAACAAATGCTAGAAATTATTGGATCTTCATGTCCTGAACTCTATGATTATGCTTACGTACATAATTTTCAGGACCTTGATAGACCAACTATCCTCACATTTAGTAAAGGCAAAGCGAAGTTTTTCAAAAGAGCTTTGCATTCTTCAATCGAGATTCTGCGAAAGAAGATTCCGCAAGCTTTTGAGAGTGAAGGATATATAGGTAAAAAGAAAAATATAGTTGCTGCGTATACCAAAAAAGAAGAAGAATTAATGAGCAGCTTTGATTCGGAGTTAAGAAAGGAAGGATTATCATTAGGACATGTTAAAGTCGGTGAAATAGCTCGCCCGGATATCATACCGATAATAGGCGACGAACAGGTACCGGTTTTTCAACTCGAGGAAAAAGTAAAAGCGAATATAATAACCGAAGATCAAGCAAAAGAGATAATAAAAAAATATCAGGAGCATCAGGAAGAACTTCAGTTGTTATTTAAAAAAGGTCTTAAGATTAGCCAGGAATTCCAGAAAAAATTAGCAGATTTAGAAATTGAGTGTACCCGTGATGTGGTTAATGCAATTATGGAAAACATTAAAGAAAATCATACTCAACCAAAAGTTCTGTTCTATCTTAAACAAGTTGAAGAAAATATTCTTGAGAACATTAATATTTTCAAAAGTACAAAACCGCAGGGAGAAACTGCTTTAAACGGTGTAGCAGTAGATTATTTCAGAAATTACGATGTTAATATAATCCTTGATAACAGCACCACAAATGAATGTCCAATAGTCATAGAAACATCTCCATCATACACGAATTTATTTGGTACTGTTGAAAGAGTAGGCGATGGACGTGGAAATTTTTATAGCGATTTCACTAACATCAAAGCAGGTTCATTGTTAAAAGCCAATGGTGGCTATATTGTCTTAAATGTGATGCATTTATTTGAAGAGCCTGGAGTATGGAAAACGCTGAAGCGAGTTCTAACTTATCACAAACTCGAAATTCAGGATTCACCTGGAGTCTTCAAGCTTAACACGTCAACTGTTAAACCGGAACCTATCGATATAGATATAAAGGTTATACTTATCGGCAGCCAGATAGTTTACTCTTACCTCGCTGAATATGAATATGATTTCAAAAAAATGTTTAAGGTAAAAGCTGATTTTGATTATGAGATGAACCGGAACGACAAAGTCCTCGTGGAGTATGCCAGAGTTATTAAAAAACTTATAAAAGATGAAAAGTTAAAAGAATTCGATAAGCATGCAATTGCTTTCCTTCTGGAAATTGCTGCAAAATTTGCCGGACAGAAAGATAAGTTAACCACTAGATTTTCTAAGATAGCCGATCTTGCAAGGGAAGCCAGTTTTTGGGCAAATGACGATGGGGCAGAAACCGTGACTTCTGCACATGTTCAGAAGGCATATCACAATGCAAAAGACCGGCACGGTATGCTGGAATCGAAAATATCCGAAATGTTTGAAAACGAATCTTTACTTATGGATGTAAAAGGTGAACGGGTTGGTCAAATAAATGGACTAGCTGTTTATTCTGCTGATTTTTATTCTTTCGGAAGACCAACACGAATTACAGCAACAGTATCACTTGGAAGTGGAAATATAATAAACGTGGAACGTGAAGCGGGAATGAGCGGTCGTCATTACAATAAGGGTGTTCTTATTATCTCTGGTTACTTTAAAGAAACATTCGGACAGAAGTTACCGCTTGCATTCAACGCTAATCTCGTGTTCGAACAATCGTACGGAACTGTTGACGGAGATAGTGCTTCCTGTGCAGAGATATATGCGTTGCTCTCAACTTTATCTGGTCTGCCGATAAAACAGTCAATAGCAGTTACGGGCTCGTTAAATCAAAAAGGTGATGTGCAACAGATTGGTGGCTGTAACGAAAAAATTGAAGGTTATTTTGATGTATGCAAATCAGCTGGACTAAATAAAAAACAGGGTGTAATTATTCCTGTTCAAAATGTAAAAGATCTTATGCTTAGAGAAGATGTAATCGATGCTGTGAGGAATAAAGAATTTCATATTTATCCAATAGAGAAGATTGAAGATGGGATTGAAATATTAACAGGAGTACCGGCAGGTCAACTAACTGAAAGAGGATATCCAAAAAACACTGTGTTCGCTCTGGTTGAAAATAAAATACGGGATATGTATGAGAAAGCAAGAGCAATGAAGAAAAAAACTTCAGGAAAGAAGAAATAGTTTTCCCCGATGCTGAATCGAAAAAAAAATAACACCTTGGTTGAAGCCAAATGGTGGGAACCGCCTGTAAACGGTAAAATTCTTTGCACGCTTTGTCCCAGATATTGCAAAATAGGTGATGGCATGCCGGGTTTCTGCTATATAAGACAAAATCACAATGGGAAACTATATACACTTGGTTATGCTCGCCCAACAGGTTTTGCAGTTGATCCCATCGAAAAAAAACCCTTGAATCATTTTTTACCGGGAACTACTATTCTTAGCTTCGGAACGGCGGGTTGTAATCTTGGTTGCAAGTTCTGTCAGAACTGGTCAATGAGTAAAGCAAAGATAGATGACATCAATTCGCTCGACGCCCAACCTGGGGATGTTATCAAACTTGCAAAACAACATAGAACACCCTCTATTGCATTTACTTATAACGACCCGACCATCTTCGGTGAGTATGTAATAGACATTTCAAAACTTGCCCGCGAAGAAAGCATTAAATCTGTAATGGTAACTGCAGGATATATAGATAAAAATGCCCGTAAGGATGTTTATAAATATATAGATGCTGCCAATGTTGACTTAAAAGCATTCACTGAAGAGTTTTACTGGAAGAACACCTACTCACATCTAAACGATATTCTTGATACACTTATCTGGCTTAAAAATGAAACCGATGTCTGGATTGAAATAACAACCCTATTAATTCCTGACGAAAATGATTCTGAAGAAGAAATTAAAAATGAATGTAACTGGATTCTTGAAAACCTTGGGGAAAATGTGCCATTGCATTTTACAGCATTCCATCCGGATTTTAGAATGCAGGACAAGGACTTCACACCGGAACAAACTCTGTTAACTTCCAGGAATATTGCTCTTTCACTTGGCATTAAGCATTGTTATGTCGGCAATATTCATAACAGGAACGGTCAAACAACTTATTGCCCGGGGTGTGGTAATGAATTAATTACAAGAGACTGGCATACCGTTATTTCAGATTTATTAGTAAACGGCAGATGTAACAATTGTAATACTCTCATTGAAGGCGTATTCAATTAGTCCACTATTTAAAATCTACCCAATAACTTCCAAAATAATAGTTAAATTAATATCAGTTATAAAATTATTTTTTCGTTGTTAACCAATTTCAATTCTAACAGGGATTTCTATGAGTCAACTTTCAAATAAGACTGTTTTTATAACCGGGGCATCGGCCGGAATAGGTAAAGCTTGTGCAGTTGCGTTTGCAAAATCAGGAGCTACCCTGCTTCTTGCCGCAAGAAGAATAAATAAACTAAACGAACTGGCTAATTCTCTTTCAAAAGAATATAAGGTGGAAATAAAATCGGTTGAAATGGATGTACGAATTAATGATGAAGTTACTGAGGCATTATCATCATTGGATAATGAATGGAAAAAGATTGATATTCTAATAAATAATGCCGGATTAGCCCGTGGTTTCGATAAGATTTATGAAGGTAAACTTACTGATTGGGAAGAGATGATAGATACTAATATTAAAGGACTATTATTTGTTACGCGACAGGTTTTGCCCGGAATGGTTGAAAGAAAATCAGGACACGTAATAAACATTGGTTCTGTTGCCGGTCATGAAACCTATCCTTCAGGTAATGTGTATGCAGCCACAAAATTCGCTGTCAATGCTCTGACGAAATCAATAAGGATGGATGTGCTTGATAAAAATATTAAGGTTAGCACAGTCGATCCCGGTCTGGTAGAAACTGAATTTAGCATTGTTAGATTTTCAGGTGATGAAACTAAAGCAGAGAATGTTTACAATGGTATAACACCTCTGAACGGAGATGATATAGCCGATGTTGTTCTTTATTGTGCTACGAGACCCGCCCATGTTAACATCAATGAAGTAATCTTAACACCCCTAGCTCAGGCTTCCCCGACGATGGTTCATAGGTATTAAAAATTCGAATTTATTTAAATACATCCATCATTCAAATGAGCTGATGTCACCAGCACCTCTCCGGATAATTACCGGTTCATCCGTGCTTAAATCTATAACACTTGAAGTATCACCTGCAAGATTTCCGGTTGAGAGCATCAAATCTACTCTGGGATTGAATATTGCTTTAATCTCATACGGATCATACAACACTTCACCTTTTCTGTTTGTTGTAGACGTACTAATAATCGGGTTACCGATTTCTTCAATGAGTTTTAAAGCTACAGGATGGTTTGGAATTCGAATACCCACAGTCTTTCTTTTTGTCCAGAGTTTTTTAGGAACCAGCCTGGCAGCAGGTAAGATGAACGTGTACGGCCCAGGTAATAACCGTTTCATGGTTTTGTAAGCAAAATCTGAAACCTTTGCATATTTAGCAATGTCTTTTAATGATGAACAGATAAAACTAAGCAATTTAATATCCGGATCATTTTTTATTGTTTTAACCCTCTCCAGCGCTTCCTTATTAAATATGTCACACCCAATGCCATACACTGTGTCAGTCGGATAAATGATTACCCCGCCGTTCTTTATAACATTTACGGCTTTGTTAATATATCTTTGTTGAGGATTTTCAGGATGAAGTTCGTAATAATCCATTTGCTTCCCTTTTTGATCTAATCTCTAGATCATTTTAAAAAATGACAACCGAAGAAAAATCATTAATTGAGTTGTAAACCTACAAGAAAAAATCCAATTAATTCACTTCAAAACATCAATAATCTTACATAATCAGCTGAATTAATCTTTTCATTTTTTTAGGAATAATTCTGTATATTTGTTGCTCTAATTTTTAGAAAGGATAGTTTTTAGGAGATTTTATGTCCAGAAAATGCCAGGTTTCCGGTATAGGTCCGCGAGCCGGAAATAGTATTTCTCATGCGCACAATAAAACAAAAAGGAGATTTCTTCCAAATCTTCAGAAGAAAAAAATCTGGGTACAGGAACTCAACCGTTATGTAACGCTTAAGTTGTCAACAAGCGAAATTAAGAACATATCAAAATCCGGAACAGCTCACATCGCAAAAATGATTAATTCCGGAGAATTGAAGGTTAGATAAAAAAATTTAAAATACTTTAAAAACAAAAAGGGAAGCTTTTTGCTTCCCTTTTTTTGTGACTATAAAAAATCTATTCTCGCACAACCCAAACCTTAATGCCAGCGGTAACACTCGGATGTAATTTTACATTTACATTGTAAATACCCAGCGTTTTTATCGGTTCGCCTATATCAATTTTTCTTTTATCAATTTCAAAACCTTTTTCAACAAGTGTATCAGCAATCATCTGGGTTGTAACAGAACCAAAAATTTTATCTTCTTCACCAACCTGCACCGGAATTGTAACCGATACCTTTTCCAGCTCAGCAGATACTTTTTCGGCAGACTTTAATTCCTTTTCGGATTGACGTGCTATGCTCTTCTTTTCATCCTCAAGGGCTTTCAAATTACCCCTTAGGGCTGTGTAAGCAATCTTTCTAGGAATAAGAAAATTTCTCGCATATCCATTTTTAACATCTATCACATCCCCGATTTTTCCAAGAGCTTCAAAATCTTTTCTCAAAATTACTTTCATCATTCAACTCCTAGTTAATCATCTTACTGTATCAGAGACAAAGGGCAATAAAGCCATATGCCTGGCTCGTTTTATTGCAACAGATAATTCACGTTGATATTTGGCGCTGGTGCCGGTAATTCTTTTAGGAATTATCCTACCCTGCTCATTTACAAATCTTTGTAAAAGCTTAACATCTTTATAGTCAATGTATTTAACATTGTTCTGCGTAAATCTGCAGATTTTCTTATTTCTGATTGTCATAAAAATATTTCCTGTTTATTCTTTAATTAAATCCGATTCTTCACTTGATAGGAATTTGTCAAAAGAATCTTCCGTATAATCGACTTTTCCGGAACCATTAGCAGGATCATCCTCTAATTTGGAAATTGTATTTGAATTTTCTGTAGAATTCTCATCTTCGATATAATTCTCTTCCCCATCATCCTTAATACCTCTTTTATTAAGAAATTGAATCCTTCTGGCTTTAATCTCAACAATACTTCTATTATGGCCATCCTCGGTTTTCCAACTTCTGCTCTGCAACTCCCCGTCAACCAAAACTGCAGATCCTTTCTTTAACCTGTCTTTACAGCTTTCTGCCAATCTGTTCCAAGCAACAACGCCAACAAAGCATACGTCCTCCTGCCACTGGTTTGAACTATCCTTGTATCTCCTGTTAGATGCAAGCGAAAAGTTAACAACCGGTGTCTGGTTTGTAGTTTGCCTGGATACTGGGTCTTTAGTAAGATTACCCGCAACAATAACATAATTGATTTCCGGCATTTTCAGTTCGGCCATATTATTCCTCCATACTAGATCATAATTTTAAGAATTTTGTCCGGTCTGAGCAGTGTCTATTGACTCATTCTCTGCTTCATTTTCTTTTTCATCACCAGCTTCTTCTGCTTCAGGGACGAGTTTATCGTCTTCTTTTGCAGCAGCTTGAGGTTTTTTATTTTTTTCAATCTGTTCCAAATCACTTCTCGAAAGCTTAATCGTAAGATATCTAAGAACATTTTCATCCAGTTTATAGAATCGCTCTAATGTAAAAATAGTTTCCGGGAGGGCATAAAATCGGAAGATTAAATAATAGCCGATCTTACTTTTCTTAATGGTATAGGCTAGTCTTTTTCTACCCCAATCTTCAATTTCTATTACTTCACTATCACTGCCGGATAAAATTTCTTTTATTTGGGCGATGACAGATTGAATCTGTTCATCTTCCAATGCAGCATTAATCAGAACTGCGCTTTCGTATATTTTTTTAGTCATACGGATCTAAGAACCTCCCTACGGACATATGGCCCCTGCTACACCGGGTGCAGCAGGGGCAGGGTTAATAAAAATCAAATTTTCAGCATTAAAACTTATTTAATTAATGGAGCAATAACAAGAGAAACAACCGCCATTAATTTGATTAGAATATTCAAAGAAGGTCCTGAAGTGTCTTTAAACGGATCACCAACAGTATCGCCAACCACAGCCGCCTTATGTACATCGGAACCTTTACCATATTTTTCGCCTTTAATCTCAATACCCTGTTCGATCATCTTTTTAGCGTTATCCCATGCTCCTCCTGCATTTGCCTGGAAAACTGCCATTAATACACCTGATGCTGTAACCCCGGCGAGCAATCCACCGAGCATTTCGGCACCACCGAGAAAACCAAATAATACCGGCGTAAGAACCGCTATTAAACCCGGTAAAACCATTTTCCTGATAGCTGCCTGAGTTGATATTTCAACACATTTGCCGTATTCAGCAACGCCGTCAGCGGCTTCGAGGGTTTTCTTATCTTCTTCACTCCAATCGTCTATATCTTTATCGGAATTCTTTTTCATAACACCCAATGCAGCAGCCAGAGCCGGAATAGAGTTAAATTGTCTTCTAACTTCCTGAATCATAGCCATTGCTGCTTTTCCAACTGCCGTCATTGCAAGAGCTGAAAACATGTAAGGTAACATAGCACCAACAAATAGTCCCGCCATAATTGGTGCCCTTGAAATATCGATAGAAGTAATTTCTGCAGCAGTCATAAATGCACCGAATAATGCTAAGGCAGTAAGGGCAGCAGAACCTATGGCAAAACCTTTTCCAATTGCAGCAGTAGTATTACCAACAGCATCGAGTCTATCCGTTCTTTCCCTAACCTCAGATGGAAGCTCTGACATCTCGGCTATACCTCCTGCATTATCCGATATAGGACCATAAGCATCTACCGCAAGCTGGATGCCCGTGTTTGAAAGCATTCCCACTGCAGCTATAGCTATACCATAAAGCCCGCCTAGCTCGAACGCCGAAATAATCGAAGCAGCAATAATAATTATCGGAATAGCAGTTGAAATCATTCCTGTTCCTAAACCGGCAATGATATTTGTTGCTGCACCAGTTATTGACTGATTTGCAATATTAACAACAGGTTTTTTACCCGTACCGGTAAAGAATTCGGTTACAAGACCAATAAGCACACCTGCAACTAATCCGATGACAGTTGCAAAGAAAATTCCGAGTGAAGTGATGGTATAAGTTTCCCCGAATAACTTGTCCTGATATACCCACTGATCCGGCAGCAAGTTATCAATGATGAAATACATTGCGATGATCATTAAAATTGACGAGCCAAATTCTCCTATGTTCAGGGCTTTTTGCGGATCACCGCCCTCTTTAACCCGAACAAGAAAAGTTCCCAGGATGGACATAATAATTCCTACACCTGCAATAGCCAGTGGGAGAATTACAGCTCCGAGTCCACTTAAATAATCTGAAAATTCAGCGACACCAAAAAATGCCGCACCTAAAACCATTGTACCGATAATTGATCCGACATAGGATTCGAATAGATCAGCACCCATACCAGCAACATCACCAACGTTATCACCAACATTATCAGCAATCGTAGCCGGATTGAGCGGGTGGTCTTCAGGAATACCGGCTTCAACCTTGCCAACAAGATCAGCTCCTACATCAGCAGCTTTTGTATAAATCCCGCCACCAACACGTGCAAAAAGAGCTATTGAAGAAGCACCGAAAGAAAAACCGGTTAAGATGGTGATTACTCTATTTAAGTCGGCTGCCTGGCTTACACCAAACTGATTGCTATACAAAATAAATAGAATACTCAAACCGATAACTCCTAACCCAACGACGCCCATTCCCATTACGGAACCACCGGCGAAAGCAATTTCTAGTGCTTTAGCTAAACCATCACGGGCAGCATTGGTTGTTCTTGTATTGGCTTTTGTTGCTACACGCATTCCGATATATCCGGCTAACCCGGAACAGATCGCTCCAACTAAAAATGAAACAGCTACAAGCGGAGAAGAATCTTCTGTGTTACCTGAAATGGCCAACAGAACAGCAACAATTAAAATAAATATCGATAATACTTTGTATTCAGATTTTAAAAATGCCATTGCTCCTGTGTAAATATGAGCAGCTATCTTTTGCATTTTCTCAGTACCGGGATCCTGCCTCGTTACCCAGGCAGATTTCCACAA
>JASFSF010000017.1:0-14619 GCA_050114555.1 Ignavibacteria bacterium | reverse complement strand
AATAGAATATTCCCGGTATTAACAGAACTAACATTAGTAAAGTGATTGCAGCATTTAGAACATATGTAAATTGTTTTAATTTTTTAAAAGAATACCTGTCTCTTACAAGTGCAGTCGATGCCGACATAATCATGATTACCGGGGCTTCTACTATCAAGGCAAGTGCAAAAGCCACTCCATATGCTGCAAGATTAAATTTGGGATCCGCTAACCGTGCTATTAATGCCGATAAAAACGGTCCTTCTACAGACATCATTAACCAGGTAGCGCCAAGAGGAAGCCAGAATAGAAATATTTTTTTAAAGCTTAGCTGCAAAAAATCATTCGATAACGGTTATTTGATCGAATCCTCTATAACTAAAGTGTTTGAAGTGTAAAATTAATAAGAAAATTGATTAACAACTCTGATATGCAGCAGCCGGCTTGCCAAACTATTTATAACAGGAAAGGGAGGAATCTCTTGTTTGATCTTATAACCTGATCAAACAAATAATTCCTCCCAAAACTATGTTAACTCATATAGCTATTAAATAGAATACCTATTTAATCACCACCATCTTTTTTATGTTCACGAAACTGCCGGCTGTCAACCTATAAAAATACACTCCGCTTGAGAGGTCAGAAGCATCAAAATTAACTTCATAGTTCCCACCTGGCATTCGCTCATTGACCAGGGTGCTTATAGTCTTTCCTAACATGTTATAGACAGTCAGGTTAACGAACTCATCATTTGGAATGGCAAATTCTATGCTCGTTAAAGGATTAAATGGATTAGGATAATTCTGTGAGAGCTTATACTCGTCAGGTATTTCTGTGTCCTGCGTTTCTATTCCTGTTGCCGGATCAATCGAGAATGTTCCTTCACTCGTGTCAACTACGGCTCCATCTTCCATGCTCACAACTACTATTTTATAATTTGGCCCAACTGTAAGATTGGTGGGTATCATCCAGTCAAACGCGCTGGGATTACCTCTTGTCGTATCAATAGTCATTACAAACTGCTGATCATTAAGAAGATCAATCCTGACCGAGTCAGAAATATTTGTTTCCCAGCGAATTATCTGAGATGTTCCCATTGCCCAAACCTCACCACCGTTTGGTACAGACATCTCAATATATGCATCTGTTACATGAAACCGCCAAATAGGTGACCAGTCGCTTGTGTCTGTGCCTAAAATTGAACGAACGCGCCAAAAATTTGTTGTGTTATTTATCAGGTTTCTCATCATAAAGAATGACGGGTTCATAACCGAATCTATTACAACAGTTCCAAGGGTGCTATCTGTTGAAACTTGCACTTGAAATAAATTATAATGTCCCTGGCCTGTCCAGCGCAATGCTAATGAATCTAACGGCAAGACTCTTTGGGCATTCATTGGTTCAAAAGGTATTGGGGGATTAGCAGTGTAATCACCGTCCGCTTCACCAAAGACAATCTCCCCAAAACTGGTAACAGTCGCTATTAATTCATTTGCCTGGCTGTCATACGTTGTAGGTAACAATGTAAACTCACCTTCTCCCTGGGTCGGTCTTATAAATAAAGACGTAACAGATGGATTTATAATTTCCGGATAAACAGAAAGGTCAATATGAATCTCGCCCACATGAGATGTTATGGCACCACTTTCATATTTAATTGAAGCAGGATATACTATCGGAACATCCTCACTAAACTCCGCATTAACAGGTCCAAAAGGAAGGCGTGTAACTCTAACCAGATTATAATAATAACCTGTAATTTCAATGTAATTAATTGAAACTCCCGTAACATCCGTTGCATCATTAAAGCTGTACGTATTTCCCTGAAGCACTTCAAAATGTGTGAAAGACGGTCTTCTAATTAATTCTTTCCATGGAAACTTATAAACCCGATATGCCATTACGTTGGTTGGTAAGGAGAATTCGAGTGCAATTGATCCGTCAGGATGATATTCCACGGCATTGCGCTTTACAAATTGGGGGTGCGGAACTCCATGACCCAGGAACCAACCTCCATCGGGTAATTTTTGAGCATTCCCGGAGGTAGCTGTAAAGATATTTCCATTCGGATATCTAATCTCCGAAACCAGAGTAGCTGTTTTATTCACTTCATCAATTGTATATTCGACACCACGGGAATACGGGGGAGTATGAAACGCACCATTATCAAACAATGAAATGTTTCCATTTGGAAGTCTCTCTATATTATGTTGACGTGCAAAATAATATGGTGCATTTTCTTGATGCTCACCAATAAATGTAAATTCCCCACGGGGTGAGCCCATTCTCCACATTACTTCACCCGTAGCTTTGTTTATCTTCATAATTTCGCTGTGATTCCTAAAAGACGCAAGAATATTTCCATCGTTATCCACGGTAAAAGCATTAAGTGTCCCATAATTTACCCGGCTCGCAGTTAAATCCAGATCACTTTCAGTAATTGGAATATGATCAATATTGCGCCATTCAAATACAACATTCCTATCAAGATCTTGCTCCTGAAGAATATTAATAACAAGTAATGCGTCTGTTAGCCCTCCAGCTACTATCTGACTCATATCATAAATAATGGTATGAAAGGAGTACATTAGAACATGACCATTAGGAAGCATCCGGAAATCATGGAAACCAGCAGTGTATCCGTTTTTCATTTTGATGCTATCTATAACTGCAAGAGTACTATCACGTACTATATGCTGCAGCTCCTCGCCGGGAACTGGCGCGCTTCCGGCAAAATTTCCCAATGCATGGGTTAGTAGTCCATTGGGGCGTACTTTGAAATCATATGGAGCACCGTTGACCCGTACGGAATCTACAATATTAGCAGCACTATCAAGAATAAATAGATAATTTCCATATATGTGCGGGACATTTCTATCCCAGGTTGCCATAAAGATATAACCGGAACTTGGATTGTTTACTGAATCGATAGTAATTGCTGGCGGGGGTAAATACTCTTGTGGTTTATTAGTACTTGTAATTTCGTTCCTGATTTCATGCAAGGGGACCAATTCTTCACCGAATGATCCGTTGCTGAGTTGAATTATTCCTTCGCTTTCGGTTGTAAATGAAAATGAATAGGCAGCCAACTCATTATCAGCAACAGACTTTATCCCTTGTTGAACTGAAACAGTAACTACCTCATCAAAAGCAAAAACTTGATTGGTATTAAAAACAATTGTCTGATTATCATCAGACAGAAGAAAATCACCGGTATGATTCCCGCTTTTGGAGCCAACTACACTAATTAGATTCTGGTTAACAGTCGATTCCTGAATTTTATCCGCATGTCTGAGAATAATGTTGGTTTCGTTTGAAACCATTATAGAATTAGGTTTTGGATAAACATACTGATATGGGGATTCTTCTTGCGCATTTACCTGTTGCGGCAGAATCAGTGCCGAAACAAATAGAATAGTTAGTAAAAATGATTTCATATTTCTCCAATAATTTGTCTTATTAATTTTAATATGTTTTAAATTTAAACCGTGTACTTTGTTAGAATGATAAGTAAGAAAATCAATTTATATTAAAAATTAGGTTGCAGGTACAATCCCAATTAATACTCCCTTCCTCTAGATGATGTAAACATCATCTTAAAATTATAGATTCAATTTAAATGGTTCAAACTATTTACAAAGTTTTTTAAAACAAATTTATTAAACATCAACATTATTTTACCAGAACCATCTTCTTTGTTTGTGTGTAATCACCGGCTACCAGAGTATAAAAATACACTCCGCTGGGAAGATTAGACCCATTAAACATGACACTATATTGACCGGCAGGTTTTTCCTCCTCAAGTAAAACACCTGCTTTCTCACCCATAATGTTGTACACAATAATCTTTATTAAACCTTCAAAAGGTATAGCAAATTCAATGCGGGTTGACGGATTAAATGGGTTGGGAAAATTTTGATGTAATTCAAATTGCTCCGGTATAATATCATTATTAGTCCCAACATCCGATGGATCTGTTAGTTCTACCGGATCACCGGGCATAAGATCTCTCCCATCCAAACCGGGATAATCAGGAGCATATCGATAAATTCTAAACGTTGCATTTTGTGTAAGCGGAATTGGATCCTCATAATACATTGGCCCTGTTACGATCACCGGATTAACATAGTACCAAACCAATTCACCATCACTTGTGAATTCAAGATATTCACCCCAGGTGCCGCTGCAAATGAGTGTATTACCATTGGGCTGCCTTTGGGAACCTGAAACATTTGGCGAGAAGAAATTACTCGGAACCGGATCAGAATAGGTCCAGACAAAATCTGTCGGTTTAAAAGACGAGTCCTGTTCAAGCGGATAATCCCCATTTTGATCAACGGGAGTCATAAGCTCATCTACTGTTGAATAATCTCCACCAGGTCGTTCTCTGCCATTATTAAAAATAAGGATATTCCCTTCGCCGGGCAGACCGGACTCAATCCAATAAGCATCGTGCTGTGCAAAGAGCTTTTGATCAGTTTCATCTCCCCTGTTGTAAGTTTGTGGATTTCCCCATCTATATAACAGGTCTCCTCCCTTTCCACTGTTACCGCCGGTATGTCCGGCAGCTTCCTGGGTTGTTGTACTATGATCTATTATCCAAATCTCTCCAAAGTGATGAACTGTAAGTATAATCTGATCAAATTCCTCATTGTAATCTACAGAATTAATATGGTTCCAATCAGGGCGCAGAGAATTAGGTAAATTTCCAACATAATTAACATTTATTAATTCCGGATGCTCATAGACGACACCATAATTTAACCGGGATGAATCATAATCCTGAATTAAATGGTCCCAAACATGCCATTCCCAAACAATGTTACCGCTATTGCTATCTACTGGTTGAACTTCTACTATATGATCTACCCAAAGTTCACCTTCCAAAATCAGATCGGGATCCCGGCCTTCGGTAACTGCTTCCTCAAATAATATTCGCTCCCAGGCAATTAAGAGAGTATTCCCATTCGGGAGTCTCTCAACATCGTGATGGTGATGATACTCCGGAGTCGAATATTGATATTCCCAAACCTTGTTGCCTTCCCAATTATACTCTTGTATAAGGCCTCCCGTACCCCCGCCTGGAAAATCATTATTATTAATTAGCGCCGTTCTAAGTAGATTTCCGTTTTCTAACAGGTATGCAGATAATCCGGGTCTATGGGTCCCTTCCCACATATGAACCAGCAGACCTTCATTATTAATAAGATAGGTATTCACATAAGCAACAGGTGCAAATAATGTATAGCCATTGTAAGAAGAAGAATCGTTTAGAAATAATCCAACCGTCCGATTTTGAGCTATTGTAGAGGTTAAACCTGACACAAATAGAATTATTGTAAAATGGAAATAGAGAATTTTGTTATGCATTAGTAATACTCTCAAGATTTCTAAAACAGAACCTTTTGCTATACGTAGCTGTAACTTTGCATAACAAAAGCACATTTGGAAATCATCCTCAGACGACTTTCCACTGTTAATAAGCAAATAATTTTAATAATTAATTGCATAAAAACATAGTTACAAATATAGTAACTGGCGATTATGTGAAATAATTCTTTTTTGAAATTCTTCTCTTCCTTTCCCTGCAGATTTTCAGGATTATTATCTGCAACCTCTTTTAGTGTATATCTTTATACTCATTATGGGTTAAACCTAATCCGGTCTTTTTTCCTCAAAATTAAGAGGTTTCGCCTGCGTAATCCAGATCACAAATTTGGCAATTCTGTACATATTACAAATATTTATCTTTTTTTCTATTCAAAAAATTATATTTTGGGAATTGTAATAAAAAGACTACCCTATGACTACTGAAACAAAATATTTTACCCCCGCTGAAGCAAGGAGAACTTTACCCCTGGTGCGAAAAATAGTTGACGATATATTGTCAACTACAAAAGAGATGAGATTAATTGCAGAGGAACTCGGCGCTGAAGCTAAGAATGATGAGAGGCTGATGAAAATGGCTTCCGAGGTGGATGACTTTATGGATGAACTGGAAGAAATCGGTTGCTATTTTAAGGACTGGAATTTCACTATCGGACTTGTCGATTTCCCAGGTATGATAGATGGGGAAGACGTCTTTTTCTGCTGGAGGAGCGATGAAGATAATATTGAATTTTATCACGGAATTGACGAAGGTTTTACGGGAAGAAAACCAATTCCAAAGAAATTATTAGAAGAAGAATAAATTATTCTTTCAGATCAAATTTAATTACTCCCTTTACAACATTTCCCGAATAATCATCTTCAACAGTGAGGTTTATCTGATATTTACCTAACACGTATGTAGAATCCAATTCAAACTGAATCTCTAAGGGAATATCTATAATTTCCTCTCCTAATGAATACTCAATATTATCTGAAAAAACATTACTTATGATGTTCCCGTTGGGAGTTTGAAGATCCGCAGCATAAGAAATTGCTGCCTCGAACAGCCCTCTTTCATCATTCTCATTTTGTTCAAATCCTTTAACATTTATAATCGCGTTTACTTCCCAGCTATTCCCCAAATCGTATGCAAATGCATCGGGATTGAAAAGCTCTAACTTGGATTCTTCCTTAGTACATGCTGTCAACAAAAAAAAGGCAATGGATAATGCTGATATTATTTTAATCATATTTTAAATCCAATAATGATGAGGTTGATCCAGCAACAAATTTCATAGTTGTAATTGGGTCAGCAACAACTTTCAGGATCAACCTCAATTTATATTAATTAACCGTTTTTATCCATAAATTCTTTCATAAAACTTACCAGGTCTTCAACACCTTTGGTCGGGAAAGCATTATAGATCGATGCCCTCAATCCGCCGACAGATCTGTGTCCTTTCAATCCACTGAATCCCGCTTCAAGTGCTTCTGCAATAAGTTTTTTCTCAAGATCTTCGGTTGCAAGATTAAAAGTAACATTCATTAATGATCTGCTGTCTTTTTCTGCGTGACCTTTATAATAACCGTTGCTGTTATCGATAAAATCATAAAGCAATTGAGCCTTATGTTTATTGGTTTCAAACATCTTATCCAATCCGCCCATATTTAATAACCACTTTGCAACCAAACCAATTATATAAACACCGAAAGTGTTCGGAGTGTTAAACATAGAATCTTTTTCAACGTGTGTCTTGTAATTCAACATAGTTGGAAGATCATCTGAACTTCTTTCCAGCAAATCATTGCGATAAATTACAAGCGTAACTCCCGATGGACCCATGTTTTTCTGGGCTCCGGCATATATAATTCCATATTTACTAACATCTATTTTTTTATGGAATATATCCGAAGAGGTATCACACACAAGTGGAACTTTCCCAACTTCAGGTTCGGTCTTCCACTGAGTTCCGTAGATTGTATTGTTCGAAGTAAAATGAACATACGATGCATCAGCATCTAACTTAAGCTCTTCCTGTTTTGGAATTCTGTTAAAAACAGTTTCTTCGGATGTTGCAGCAATATTAACTGTACCTACACGTTTGGCTTCTTTAACTGCTTTCTTCGACCATGAACCTGTAACAATATAGTCAGCTTTGTTTTTAGGGGGCATAATGTTCATCGGAACCATGGAAAATTGAAGACTGGCACCCCCTTGCAGAAAGAGAATCTCATAATCATCACTTATATCCAGTAGTTTTCTAATGTTGTCTTTAGTTGTTCCAATTATATCATCGAATGTTTTGGAACGGTGACTGATTTCCAAAATCGACATTCCAACACCGGGAAGCGACATTAAATTTTCCTGTGCCTCTTTTAAAACTTCTTCCGGTAGAATAGCCGGACCTGCACTAAAGTTATATATTCTTTTTTCCATTGTATGTTCCTTTTAGATTGAGATTCTTAAAATAGTAATTATATTCTGTGAGTTAATAACCCATCCCTGAGTTTTGGTTCGAACCACGTTGATTTTGGAGGCATTACCTCTCCTGCATCCGATATGTTCATCAGATCATCAACAGAAACCGGATACATTGAAAATGCCACTGCAGCTTTTTTACTGTCAACAAGTTTTTCCAGTTCCTTCGTTCCTCTTATCCCGCCGATGAAATCAACCCGGTCACTGGTTCTGGGATCTTCAATTCCAAGTATCGGGTTAAGTAAAAAGTTTTGAAGAATACTAACATCAAGCTTATCACCAACCGAATCGGATAGTGAGTTGCTTGCGAGAATCGAATCCCTGGCTTTTAGATGATACCACTCTCCATCCAGGTACATTCCATAGTTCCTCGCCTCAGATGGTTCTTTATGATCTGTTTTAACAACTTCAAATTTTTCATTTATTTTATTAATGAATTCTTCCTTTGTGTTATTATTCAAATCGGCGACAACCCTGTTGTAAGGAAGTATTCTCAGTTGATCGCCGGGAAAAATTACAGCTATCATGTAATTGTATTCTTCATCACCCGTATGATTTCGATTTGCTCTTCTTTTTTCCTCGCGTGCACGGCTGGCACTCTTTGCCCTGTGATGTCCGTCCGCGACATACAATTTATCAATAACAGAAAATTCATCAATAATAATTTTATTATATTCTTCGGGTACTATCCACACTGTATGTTGTATCCCATCGCCGGAGGTGAAATCGAAAAGAGCTTCTTCATCAGCCAGGGTTTTACTTACGACGTTATTTATTGCATCGGTTCCGCGGTACGTTAAAAACACAACCCCGGTTTGGGTTTGGGTAGTTATAATATGATTTGTCCTGTCGTCTTCCTTAACCTTCCTTGTTTTTTCATGCTTAAGGATGATATCGTTATCGTAATCGTTTACGGCAAATGTAGCAGTAATACCCACCTGTGCTCTTCCATCCATTACAAGTTTGTAAAGATAAAAATGAGGTTTGTCATCGGTGATGAGCGGTGCTTCTGTAATTAAATTCTCTATGTTTTCTTTTGCCTTTTCATAAACTCTCTTATCATACGCATCAACATCATCGGGTAAATCGATTTCCGATCTTGTAACATGCAGAAAGCTAAGTTTATCATTACCTGCAAGCTGTTTGGCTTCTTCACGATTTACAACATCGTAAGGAACGCTTGCCACCAGGTGTGCATTTTCTTTAGTTGGTCTTAATGCTTTAAAGGGTCTGATTCTCGCCATATTCTTGTTTCACTCCTATAGAAAAAAAGTAAAAAATGTGAACTTTAAAAATCAGTATAATTAGCACAACAATCCACATATTTAACCGGAATATTACCTTTTTTAATAACTAAACCTTCTAATTTAAGGTATTCATGGTTCGGCCTATTTGTTTTCGTTTTGATGAAACCAATCTTTATTTTTCGCACCTGATCTGGTGAAAAATATTTGTACTTGAAAGGAGAACCGATAAAAAAAGTAAAAAAGAAATCTTATCCGGGCAGAGACGAAATCGTAGGTACAACACGCATTTTCAACGATTTTCATTCGAGTCTTCTCGATAATTACCGCAATATCATAGTATGGCTTCCACCAGGTTACCGAAGACTGAGAAATGTTGAAAAGAGGTATCCTGTGCTCTACATGCACGATGGACAAAACATCGTTGATCCGAATACATCATTTAACGGAATGGACTGGCGGGTTGATGAGACCATTGTAAAGTTGATCAAAGCAAAAAAAATGCAGGAAATAATTGTGGTCGGCATTTACAACACACCTGGCCGCCTAGAAGAATACAGCGACACTAAAAAAGGGAACTTATACATAAAATTTATCTGCGAGGAATTAAAACCATTTATCGATAACAACTTCAGAACTCTACCTGAAAGAGAATCAACCGGAATAATGGGTTCCTCAATGGGCGGATTGATTTCCTTCATCGCGGGGTGGAAACACAGTGACATCTTTTCGATGGTGGGGTCTATGTCCAGTTCATTTTACTATAATGATGAAAAAGTTTTTGATATGGTAAATCCTGCGGGAAGACCAAAGAACAAAATAAAGATTTATATTGACCACGGAGAAGACGGATTGATCCGAGGACAGAAAATGTTTAACCGGCTATCTGAGCTTGGATACATAATTGGTAAAGATATAGATTATTTTTATGCGCCGGGCGGTGAACATAATGAAAATGCCTGGGCAGAAAGATTGGAAAGACCATTGCTATTTTTCTTCGGAACAAAAAACAGGGTGACAAAATGAAAATAATTTTTAAAGCAACAATAATAATCTCTATAGTAATTGTATTAATCGGTTGTAAAGATGATAAACCGGTTAATCTTACAACAGCAAGAGAAGAAGTTAAAGAGTATTATGAATCCGGTAAATTTAATGAAGAGCTTACAGGGGTTATTAAAGATGCAAAAGAAAAATTTAACAGCATTGAAGTAAAAGAAAATTCAGTTGTTATTTTTGATGTTGATGAGACTGTGCTTGATAATTATGAACTCGCCAAGCTTATGGGATTCGGGTATGTTTACAAAATGAATAAGGAATGGAACAGCGAGATGAAAGCACCTGCTATTACCGGTGTAAAAGACTTTTATGATTTTCTTTTAAACAAAGGTTTTAAAATCATTTTCCTTACGGGAAGAAATTTTCCCGAATACGATGCAACTTATAAAAATTTGAAAAAAGCCGGCTATGCTGTCTTCGATACGTTGATAACACAAATTGGTGATGAGAAAAAAATGAAAGCGCTTGAATTCAAAAGCGGGAAAAGAGCCTGGCTTACAGAACGGGGTTATGAAATTGCCGGGACTGTTGGAGATCAGTGGAGTGATCTTGAAGGTAAGTATCATGGTATCCAGGTTAAAATTCCAAATTATCTGTACGAGATTAAGTAAGCGATCTGTTCAATCCGTGTTCTATTTATTTCAATCACCAGATAATGTTCTTTCTTTCGTTTAACAGCTCAATGTATTTTTCTTTCATAATTTCAGATAAGAAACTTTTTTGAATTAACCGTTCCCAACCATTAATATTATTTTGAATTATCTGCAGCGATTGATAAATAACCTGATCATTCAGCCTGAGTCTCTCTTTTCCCCAATATTCTACAAATATTTTTTGATTAAAACTTCTTTTCTTTCCCTTTAACGGCAAGGCGATTTCCTCAACCGGATTTGCGATTGAAATTGTGGTATTAATCAGATCATAAAACGGAGAAAAAGTTACCTTGTTATCTTTTGTTATTAATGAAAAATTTTTCAAATGCTGGTCTTCATTACCGGTAAGATAATTGAAAATAGTAAGCTTAAATAACTTTACTTTTTCAATAGCAGGAAAGGTGCAGAATCTCTCGATGATACCAGCGATCTTTTCCATACTGTAATCATATTTTGTATCGCGATTCTTTCCCGCAAGCTGTGCAAAGTCTTCAACTCCATATTTTTTCCCTTTACCATAACGATCGAATCGTTTTATAAAATAAGTCAGCTTTTGGTCTTTTGAATAAATTATTCCATGGAGCGGGATTTCTAATCCTATACTTTCAGCTAACCGCATTGTCAAATCTTCATTCTCCGGTAATTCCGGATAGAAATTATTCTGAGGCTTTAATATATATTCACCACCTTTATCGACTACTTCAAAGAGTTTATCTTTTACTTTAAGTCTTGCACTCAGCTTTGGTTGAACTCCCTGGATAGACATCTTCGGCGCCCTTGCCGCAGCTTCCCGAATTTGATCTGCCTGTGTATAAGGAAAATCTTCTAAGCCCGTAAGACTTCTCGAAAGAAGCTTGAGCCCTTTCTCAGAATACTTTTCTTCACCACACGGTTCATATGTTATAGGACAGGTGTTCATTCGATAATCTCTTCAACTGTTACCGATCCAACTAAATCCTTACCGACCTGAACCAGTTGCGTGAAGTAATCATTTTTGTCAATTTTCATCTGGCGGATGAGCGCATCAAGCTGAACTCCCTCCGGCAAAAGTCCATCAAAAAATGGTGGAAATTGTTCGAATTCAAATTCCTTTTGTTCAACCGGCATTGTTAGCGATACCGCAGGACCATCATAGTTTTCCGAATACACAAATTTGTATTGCCTGCCCTTTTCAATTTCATACAACTCCCCGGCTTCTATTCCAAAGTTATATATTATTGCTCTTCTCATTATCTTCTTCCATTAACTTAATCAACGGACTTTCAAATTTTATCCTGATGTTTAAGACATCTAAAATTTTTTTTATCGTGTTTAGCTGTATAGTTTCTTTCCCTTTTTCAATATCATAAATAACCGTTTTCCCCACACCAGCTAAATCGGCTAATCCTTTTTGAGTGAGTCCGCTTTTCTTCCTGTGGAATTTAATTACTTCGGGCAAGCTATTAATATTATCCATTTTTCCTTCTAGAGCAGTAAAATATTTTGTTTACTGCGAATTTATGATTTAATATAGGTAAAAGCAAGTATATTTACTGCTTTAACAGTATAATGTCTTTCTTTATCTAAATATTAGTCGTTAGGGTCCTAAAATTAACAATTTTTACTGTTATGGCGGGAATAATTGAGTTTACTGTATAGTGAAGTAAGGAGGAAATAGCACGCCGATAAGTTTATCATCTTAACTAATCATTAACCATCACGGGATCGACGTGCTATTTGGAGGATGCTAATTCATATCCATTTTTTCGTTCATCATTTCATCGTGAACCATTCCAAGGGATTTCCAGTTCTTTTCAGCTTTCATAATATTGTTTGAAAGTTCTTTTCTGAAAAGCTTTTCAGCATCACCGTTTGCATTAAGATAAACTTTGCCGTTCTCAATTGTTTTAAAAGCCGGATCAGCAGGTACAAGTTTGTTTAAGCCAACGGCATAAGCACAGTATCCGCCGAACTGCGGTACATACATAGCTGGATTCTCCTTAAACATCATTAAGTGCTCTTCGCTTGTAAACTGCCATTCTGCATCCATCCATTTATAACTGTATTCCATCATTCCCATTTCGGGCTCACTGCCTTCATAAAGTGAAACTGCATCATAACCTTTTATTGCAATTCCATCCATATCTTTTGCGATGTTCATCATTTCACTGTGCATCATATCGTCTTTCATCATCTCTTTCCCCATCATTTCTTTTTTGCTCATATCGCTCTTCATCATATCATTATCCTGTGCAAACGCTACGACTGAAAAAAGAATACCTAAAAGAAATACTGTAATAACAGATTTTGTAAAGTTCATTATCTACTCCGTTTATATTGTTTATAAAATTCTATGGTAGAAAATTAGATTTGATTGGTCACGAAACTCTCACGGAATGTTAAAAAAAGTATGATTTTAAGCGAAAGTGGAATTCAGTCGATTACAGATAATACTATTAAATTGAATTTGCAACAAAGGAATCTTATTAAGGACTATTTAATATTTGCCTTTTTCATTGATAGAGCTAATCATTAAATTTGCATTTATTGATAACTAGTGACCAATACAACAGAATATATGACAACGTGGACAAATTTATATTTAGGAGATAGTGCAGAAGAGTTAAAAAAGATTGAAGATAATTTTGTAGATTTAATCGTCACCTCACCCCCTTATGCAGATCAAAGGAAATCCACGTATGGTGGTGTACATCCAAATAAATATATTGATTGGTTTTTACCTATATCTCAAGAACTATTGCGAGTTTTAAAACCGACGGGGACATTTATATTGAATATTAAAGAAAGAGTAGTTAACGGTGAAAGACATACTTATGTGCTTGAATTAATTATTAAAATGAGAGAACAGGGTTGGCTGTGGACTGAAGAATTTATGTGGCATAAGAAAAATAGTCATCCTGGGAAATGGCCCAATAGATTTCGCGATTCTTGGGAGAGGTTATTGCAATTTAATAAGGGAAAACAGTTTAATATGTATCAGGAATCGGTAATGGTTCCGATGGGTGATTGGGCTAAATCAAGACTAAAACGATTAAGCCAAACAGATTTAAAAAGAGATAATTCAAAGGTGGGAAGCGGATTCGGAAAAAATGTTTCAAAATGGGTGGGGCGTGAAAAAGCATATCCTTCAAATGTATTGCATATGGCAACAGAATGTAATAATAAAAATCACAGTGCAACATTTCCAGAAGAACTTCCTAAATGGTTCATAAAACTTTTTACAAAAGAAAATGATATTGTCTTGGATCCGTTTATGGGATCCGGAACAACATTAATAGTTGCAAACAAACTGAAAAGAAACGGTATTGGGATAGATATTCTTTCCGAATATTATAAGATGGTCAAGTCTAAAATACCAGTTAATCAATTAACATTATTTGAACCAAAAGTGAATTATGGGAAAGCTAAATCTAGAAAAAGTAAAAAAGTACGTCGAAAATAATATTAGCGTATTTCATGAGAGACGTTTAAATAGTTTAAATGATTTAAAACTTCATAAAGTTTTAAAACGTAAAAATCCTTATCTATTTAAAGCAAAAAATGTTCTAACATCAGAGCAAATTGTCAGGGGAATACTGGACGCTCATATTTCTTCTAATGAAGAAGCAATATTTGGAGATTGGTTAGAGGGCTTAGCAATATTCATTAACTCTCAAGTTTATTCTGGGAAAAAATCGGGTATAACTGGAGTTGATTTAGAATTCGATAAAGACGGTATCAGATATATTGTAGCAATTAAGTCCGGACCGAATTGGGGCAACAGTAGTCAAATAAAGAAAATGATTGCTGATTTTAATTCCGCTACAAAAACTTTGAGAACGAGCAATTCTAAGAT
>JASFSF010000016.1:0-14938 GCA_050114555.1 Ignavibacteria bacterium | reverse complement strand
CGATCATAAAATTGAATCATTATTCAGATCATTTATAACTTATTTTCCCAAGTCAAGAGAAATTATAGATATTCTTGAAAGGTATATATTAACCGATCAATGTATTGAACCAATTAAATCTTATCTAAAGCAAAATAATATGACGATTGACAAATTTTATGAATCGCTTAGGTATCCTTTGAATAAAAAACTTTCTAAGAATTATGAGTACTACGAATTGAAATATAATGAAGAAAGAGCTATTCCTTTTTTTAAGGAAACCGCACAAAATATTAATAAGCTTAAACCTATGGTTGTTAGTTTAAGCCGTTCTTTGAAAGATCAGAACAAACCTTAGCATTTCACCTTTTAACCTTCAGCACTTCTTCAGAATTTTATTTATTAAACACAAAATGTTTTATAAATTAGCTGTACAGATTTCAATCAGAAGAAAAATTATGACAATCAATAAATTAAAAATACCGGACGAACGCTTAAGAAAAATCTGCGAAAAGTACCTTGTAAAAGAGTTAGCTGTTTTTGGTTCAGCCTTAAGCGGAGATTTCAACCAGGATAGCGACATCGATCTGCTTTACATTTTCCAGGATAATGCAGAGCATAGCCTTTTCAGCAAAGTTCGTATAAAAAAAGAATTTGAAAAATTGTTTGGCAGACCTGTCGATCTTGTAAGCCGCAGAGCGATTGAAAACAGCCGTAATATTTACAAAAAGAAATCCATCCTTGAAAATATAAAAGTAATCTATGCAGCGTGATGTAGTTTATTTTCCAGTATGGAATAATGTAAAAAATGATTTGCCGCCACTTATAAAAGAAATTGAAAAGATTCTGAATTAAGAATCTCTCCCCGGCTTTTAATACTCAGCTATTCTTTAAAATACTGCCGGATAGATTTGATAAACCTCTTTGCTGCCTGCACATTTGTGAAAATTATTTGCCTAAATCCATCCATTGATCAAATTCAAATTTCCATACAAAAGCACACTTATTAACGAAATTATCAATAATTTAAGTTCCATTCAAAATGTATTCTCGGGCTTATAACTTATGGTATTTTAATAGTTAGAGATATTATCAAATATAACTATGAATATTTTAATATTTAAAATAAAATACTATATTTACATTAACTTATGAAATTTTACTAATAAATAAGATAAAAGACATTAACTAAGCATATTTTAATAATTAAAGCGGTAATGTTATGGATAACTGGTTGTTTTTAACCGAACAGGAAATCTTAAAAGAAATCGGGCAAAGGATAAAAAAAATAAGAGTACAGCACAATCTTACTCAAAAAGAAATGAGTGAGGACGTTGGCTTAAGTGTTTCAACAATTAGCCTGATTGAGCAAGGAAAATCTACAACAGTTGAAAGTTTAATAAGGATTTTAATAAGATTAAACCGGATTAAAGATCTGGAATCCGTATTTAGAGTTGGAGAAAACCTGGAGCTGAAGTTAAAATTTGAAAAAGCAAAATTAAAAACAGAAAGAAAAAGGGCATCTAAAAAAATAAGATAGCTATGATAGTAGAAGTAAAATTATATGGTAAAACAATAGGCACAATAGAGTGGAACGATAAAAGAGCCAGTTCTACTTTTCAATATAGCAATGAAGCACTAACCAGAAAATTAGAACCTTCGCCTATACTAATGCCTGTGCAAGAAAGAATATTCGAGACAAACCGCGACCACATTAACTTTCACAACCTGCCTTATTTGTTATCGGACTCAATGCCGGATGATTTCGGTAACATAATGATGAAAGAATGGTTGAGGCAAAAGAATTTATCTATTAATGATATAAATCCTGTAGATAGATTACCGTATATAGGTAAAAGAGGTATGGGAGCTTTAGAATATAGACCTATTAAACATAATGAGACCAGTAATTACAAAGTAAATGTTAGTGAATTATTAGAGGTTGCCAAAAAGGTTTTAGAGAATAAGAAGGAAACTTCTTATGATGATTTAGATAAAGAAAGTTTATCTGATATATTAAGAATAGGAACTTCTGTTGGCGGAGCAAGAGCAAAAGCTTTGATTGCTATAAAAACTGACCGAAAAAATAAAATTGAAGAAATAAGATCAGGCGATATAACACAACCGGAAGGATATTCTTATTGGATATTGAAGATCGACGGCGCAAATGAAAAGACTTTGGGAGAAGGTGAAGGAAAGGGAAAAATAGAATATGCTTATTATAAATTAGCAAAAGGGGCGGGCATAGATATATCCGAAAGTATTTTATATGAAGAAAATAACAGGTTCCATTTTTTAACTAAACGTTTCGACAGAATTGACAACGGTGAAAAAATTCATATGCAGACTTTGGGGGCTTTAGCAGGAATAGATTATAGAATTCCAAAAGTCAGTAGTTACGAGACTTTGTTTAGGGTAATGAAGAGACTAAGGCTTCCATACTATCAATTAGAACAACAATACAGGCGTGTGTTATTTAATGTTATTGCCAGAAATCACGATGACCACGTAAAAAACTTTTCATTCTCAATGAGTAAAGAAGGAAAATGGCAAATATCACCAGCTTATGATCTTACTTTCCAATATAAAGCCGGCGGAACATGGACAAATGATCATCAATCATCTATAAATGGTAAATTCGATAATTTTACAAGAGACGATTTGCTAATCCTGGGTAAAACATTCGGCATCAAAAAAGCTAACGATATTATAGAGGAAGTTATAGCTGCTGTAAGCCAATGGTCTAAAATAGCTAAAGAGATAAGTATTCCTGAAAAAGAAATTGAAATAATTAATAATAGTTTGAGGATTAATGATTTTTAACAAAACGAGAAACGGTAGGGTACGATTGTAGAAATTAGATTCTTATTCTATATTGCTGAAATCAATAACAAGTTGTATCAAATTGAAAGCGAACTAAAATGAAAAACATGATTAGAAATTTTCTTTTAATTTTTTTATGCATGATAATCTCAGGAATTCTGAACGGGCAGAATGTTGGCAGGAATAATAGCTCAACCGGAATTATTAAGTCGAATTCTGATGAAGAAGAAGTAAAAGAAACAATAGAACGCTTCCTGTTTGTTGCCGGAAACTATGATCTCGAAGCTATGGATGAAATGATAGTAGATAATGCTATGATAGGTATCGTTAGATTTAAAGAGGATAAAGTAGTTACTTCAACTCTTGCTATCGAAGAATATTTTGAAAATGCAAAAAACAAAAAACTTCAGCCATACTTTGAACCCGTAAGTGAATACACCATTCACGTTGATGATGGTCATTTAGCATTCGTAAGAGCGGATGCAGTATTACATCGTTTTGGTGTACCCCTTTCACATAACATCGATTACTTTACATTAATAAAAGAAAACGGGGAATGGAAGTTTTTAAGCTTATCATTTACAGCAACTCCAATTCCTGAAGAAGAAAGAAAGTTTGATCTTATTGCATTTGGAAAAAGCTATGCGCAGGCATGGTGCAGCCAGAGACCGGATTTTGTTGCTATGTTTTATGCAGAAGAAGGCTGGCTAAACGTGAACGATGGAACACCTGCTGTCGGTAGGGACCAGATTACAAAAACCGCCGAAAGTTATATGATTGCTTTCCCCGATATAATTGTAATGATGGACAGCCTTGTTACAACTCCAGAAGGAATAGAATTCCACTGGACATTTACAGGCACAAACACAGGACCTGGCGGTACCGGAAAGAATGTAAGAGTCAGTGGCTTTGAACTCTGGCAGCTTGAAAAGGGATTAATAAAGGAATCCAGAGGCAGCTATGATGCAGAGGAATATGTCAGACAGGTTAAATACGGATACGGCAACTAATCCAGAGTGATTTCAAATAGAGGCTTATCACCGGCTTCAATTTTAACAGATTTCTTGGTCCACTTGAAACCTTCAAATTCATTTGAACCTTCGATTGTTAAATTGAAAGTTCCGGGATCAATTTCCTGGTACACCCATCTTCCGTTGCTGTTTGGATTAAAAGCCTGGTAGTGATTTGTGCGGCCTTCAGCCCGAAAGTTAAAATCTCCCTGTAAAGATATCTTGCCGGCGAAAGGTTCTCCATCTTTAGTCATCAGTATACGGATATTTGCATAATCCTCTTCAGGATCCTGGTCCCATACAACATCCATCCATTCTGCCATTTGTTCAGCCATCCGGTTATTTGATTCCGTATCCTGCGCAAATGACTGATTGAATAACATGACAATCAACACTAAAAATATAAACATGATATTCCTAAGATTACCAGAGTTACTAAACACGATACACCTCTTCTGTTTTGATAATGATTGACTATTTAATTCAATATACAGATTAGAAGTACTGAAAATCAATAAATGATATGTTAATAAATAATTAAGATCGTTTTAAATCTGTTAATAACAGGTGTTTATATTATAATTTCTATTATTGATAAATTACCGTGAAATTTAATACCGGGAATAACGAATCAAGTTGTGAATGATGGAATTTTCTAAAAAAGAAATAATAAATATGAACGACTCTGATTTTCTTCTGACAAAAGCGAAGATAATCAATAAAGTACAGAAGTTGATGGAACTAACGCGGGAAGAGCTTGTGCAATTTGTTAACAGTTCAAACTATTCTTTTCCGGAAGGAATTGATCTGACAACGGGAAAAATATCGAGAGGTGAAAATTATCTTAACCTTCCTTATATGGTGCTGGATTATCCGGCCTACTTCAAAGCTGAAAATATCTTTGCATTCAGAACAATGTTCTGGTGGGGAAATTTTTTCAGTAGCACTCTTCACCTCGAAGGAGATTCTCTGGAAAAAGCGAGGGAAAAATTATCTGCAAAAATCGAAGAGTTGACAGGAAAACAGGTTTACATTTGTACAGGTGAAACACCGTGGCAATATCATTATGGTAAAGATAATTACGAGATTCTCACTCAAGATCACTTTGATTTTATTAACAAGTGCAGATTATTAAAGATAAGTAAAAAGATAGATATTAATGATTGGAAAATCCTGCCGCAGTTCTCAAGAGATTTTTTAGAATTACTGTTGAACTATCTTTAATCGAATTGTCGCATTACAAATCGAAACCAGATAAAACACGATGCAAAAAGATGAAAAATTATACAACTCAAACCTTTAAATATTTCAAGGCAAGACAGGTGATGTCATCCGATTGCTCCACACCATTTGAAAATATTGTTATTTCCTCAAATAGCTGATCGACAAGTTCAGTTGAGGTTAATGAATTTCTGCCAGATAAATACTCTGAGAAACGTTTCTCACCAAATTCTTCTTCTTTCGAATTGAATGCTTCTGTTACACCATCGGTGTATAAGAATACACTGTCACCTGGTTTAAGCATTATCACATTTGATTGGTATTCAGTCTCTTTCATTGCACCAAGTATAAGACCTCCGACATCCGGAATCCGTGTATTGGTTCCTTCATTCGAAACAATAAATGGTGAATTGTGTCCTGCATTTGAATATTCAAATGCCCCACTTCGTGTATCGAGCACACCATAGAATAATGTTACAAACATATTCGATGGACTTTCTTCCACCAGAATATTATTCGCTTCAGATAATACATTATCTGCAGGCATTCCTTTGTATGAAGTCGCTTTAATTAATGTTTTGCAAACAGCCATCAGCAAAGCTGCGGCAACACCTTTTCCCGAAACATCACCAACAACAACTCCCAGTCTGTATTTATCAATTAAGAAGAAATCATACAGATCACCGCCAACTTCTTTTGCGGGTATCATTTTGGCGTAAATATCAAATTCCTTTCTGTCCGGGAATGGGGGAAAGGTCTTGGGCAGAATTGAAGTTTGAATTACATTTGCAATATCAAGCTCCTGTTGCAAACTGATAAGCTTATGCTGTGCTGCGATAGCTGCTTTATATTCTTCTATTTCCTTAAGAGATTTTTCAATTGTTATTTCAAGATCTTTTAAATCTATCGGCTTTGTGATGAAATCGTAAGCACCACGATTCATTGCAGTTCTTATGTTCTCCATGTCACCATAAGCAGAAACAATAACCGATCTCAGTGACTTATTGTCCAGCTCATTTATTTTCGAAAGAAGAGTAAGCCCGTCCATAACCGGCATATTTATATCGGTTAAAATTAAATCTATTGCTCCGTCATTGCTGAGTTTTTCCAGAGCTTCCGCACCATTTTCTGCAAAATGAAATTCATATTCATTTGCTTTAATCTTGTTTCTGAATTTCTGCCGTATCAATTCCTGTAAATCTGGTTCATCATCGACAACTAAAATTTTTGCTAATTGCATTCTTATCTTTCCTCAGATTGCCTTCGGATAATTTAGTTTTGTTTTAAGTAAATCAAATTCCAGCGGTTTGGTAAAATAATCATCGGCACCAAGATCTTTTGCCATGTTAAAATTTTGTTCATCACCATATGCGGTAATCATATATACCTTCAATTCAGGATAGCGTGTTTTTATCTCTTTCAACAGTTCAATACCATTCATCTCCGGCATGTTTATGTCGGTCAATATCTTATAATCAGCAAGATTCTCGGTTGAGTCAATTAATTCAAGTGCATCTGAACCGTTTAACGCATAGCTGATTTGTATCTCGCCGGATTTAATTTCCTTCCTGAATTTTTGCTGGAACAAAAACTGGACATCGCTCTCATCATCTACTACCAATAACTTCATTTTGTCCTCACTATGATTTAGGTATAATAATTATAAACTCGGTGTACTTACCAGTTTCACTTTCGAATGTAATTTCTCCGGCATGCTGCTTTACAACTATATCATAACTGAGTGAGAGACCAAGACCGGTTCCTTCACCAGTTGGTTTTGTTGAAAAGAAAGGATTGAATATCTGTTCCTTTACAGATTCGGGGATGCCATTCCCGTTATCCATTATGCCGATTTTAACTCTATCCTTCAAATCTTTTGTGGAAACTTTTAGTAGGGGAGAAAAATTATTCCCGTTCTTCTGTTTCTTTTCGTTTGCAGCATAGCATGCATTGTTTATCAAATTCAGAAAAACTCTGCTGATATCTTGCGGTACAAGATTTATCTTTCCTAATGATTCATCATAGTTTTTTTCAATTGTAATATTAAATCCTTTATCCTGTGCCCTCATTCCATGGTAAGCAAGATTAACATACTGGTCCAGCAGATCATTAATATCTGTTAACGCTTTTTCACCTGAGGTTCCCCTGGAATGCAATAACATTCCCTTAACAATTGAATCGGCACGATTACCGTGTTGATTTATTTTCACAAGATTTTGTTTTATATCTTCAACAAGTTCAATAGCTTCATCTTTTCTATCATTCTGCAATTCCTCTTTCATCTCATCTAATAATTCACCACTTACTTCGGAAAAATTATTAATGAAGTTCAGAGGATTCTTTATTTCGTGGGCGATCCCAGCGGTAAGCTCACCGAGTGAAGCCAGTTTTTCCTGGGCTACAAGTTGATCTTGAGTTGATTTTAGATCTTGCAGTGTAGAGCTCAGTTCCTGATAAGCATTTGCATTATTAATAGCAATTCCAACATGTGTTGCAAGCGTATTTAGCAATCTCATATCTTCTTCATTAAACTTGTTTTCTTCCTCCGTGCTTTGAACACTGAGGGCTCCAATAATCTCATCCCCTACGGGAATAGGAACACCCAGGTAAGATGCCGCTTTGACACCTATCCTTTTCACACCCAATTCCTGTGCTTTCTCATTCACCATTTTATTTAAGAGTAATGGTTCGCGTGTTTGAATAATTTTGGATGTAAGTCCTTCGCCATATTTCAATGGAGGAAATTCTTCCCCATAACCATAGGGAAACTCAATCATCTGAGTTTTTTTGTTGAGGAGAGCTACATAACCAATGTTTGCTTTAAATTGTTTCTTTGTACTTTCGCCCACCATCTCAATTAATTTATTGATTTCGAGATGACCGGCAATAGCTTTGGTTATTCTGTTTACAGTTAATAAATCTGAGGCGCGCTGTTCGCTTTCTTTATAGAGACGCAGGGTTTCATCAAATAGCCTTGCATTTTCGAGAGCTACACTCATACTATTTGCAAGTGTTGTCAACAATCTTATGTCGGATTCACTATAAGCATCTTCTTTCTCATAGTTTTCTATAATGATTAATCCCTTTGCTTCATTACCTGCCAGAATCGGTACGGCAATAAACGACTTACTTCTATCAGTACTGGGAATCAAATCCACACCTTCAATTCCCAAAGATTTTATCCTGTTTTCATCATTGTGTTTTACAAGAAGCATCTCTTTTTTATCGAGAACATACTTTGAAACCATTGTAGGAGGCATCGGATCTATCATAAGTCTTTCACCACGTTCATATTCATAGTGAAAATGAAGCAGGTCTTTTTCTTTATCGTACAGACGAATTCCGATGTCCTGAAAATCAAGTGCTTCTCTTAATTTATCTCCAACAAGATTTATTATACCCGTCAGATCCATTTCCATCACCAGACCTTCCTGTATTGCATTCAGGATAGAAAGTTCAGCATTTCGCTGGCGGCTTTCATGTAATAAGTGCTTTGTTTGTTCGAATAGCCTGGCATTTTCAAGCGCAATACTCATGCTGTTCGCAAGTGTTGTCAACAATCTCACATCTGAATCACTGAAAGCATCATGCTTTTCATAATTTTCAATCAGTATTAATCCTTTAGCCACGTTTCCAAGCATAATAGGTACGGCGACCAGAGATTTACTCTGATCTGTCCCCGGAATTAAACTCATTCCCTCCACTCCAAGTTTTCTGATAGCCTCCTCACTATTTTCTCTAATTAAAAGAAGTTTTCCTGAATCAAGTACATATCGTGAGATAACAGTTGGGGGCATATCCTCAATATAAAGACGTTCACCATGTTCGTATTCATATGGAAATTTCAATATATCATTTTCCTTATCGTACAATCTGATACCAAGGTCCAAAAATCCCATTGCTTCCCTTAATTTATCACCAACGAGATTTATAATCGCTTCGAAATCCATCTCCATCACTAACCCCTCCTGGATGGCATTTAAAATGGATAACTCAGTATTTCTTTGTTGGGTTTCGTTAAGAAGGCGTGTTGTTTCTTCAAACAGTTCTGCATTAATAAGTGCAATACTCAAACTATTTGAGAGCGTATTTAATAGTTGTACCTCAGATTCGCCAAACGCATTTTCTCTATCAACATTTTGCAAACTAACGTATCCGGTAACAACATTGCCAACTACTAACGGCACCCATACTGCAGATTTTGGTAATTCAGTTCCTTCTGCAGCCCTTGGTTTTTCTCCACCCAGCTTTATTCGGTTATTTACAAAGTCCTCATTTATGACCAACCTTTTCTTCGATTTAATAATGTGTTTATCAACCGAATTGAAATTGCGCGGTTTGTCATAAAATCTTTTCCCCTTTTCAATATCATATTTAAATTCACATATTTTCTTTTTGTGGTCATACTTTCCAATTGATACTACCTGAGCATCAAATATTTCTCTAATTTTTTCACCAACAAGATCATATATTGCCTGAATATCCATGTGTGCAACAAGACCTTCCTGCACACTATTTATAACACCAAGTTCAGCATTTCGCTGTTGTGATTCGCTCAATAGTGACTTTGTTTCCTCGAATAACCTTGCATTCTCTAGTGCTATTCCCATACTTGCTGAAAGAGTAGAAAGTAACTTCACATTATCATCATTATAAGCGTTCTTCTTATAACTTTGTACGCTCACCACACCCATTACTTTACCTGCAATACGAATTGGAACACCCATATACGATTCGGTCTCATCGGCCTCACCAACAGCATCATCGAACAATGCGCCCGCTTTCAATTGTTCTTTTGCCGTGCCGTAGACTATAGGCTTCCCACAATTTATAACTTTTGAAGTCATTCCCTCACCAAGGGGGAATTGTTCAACATTTGCATAATCGCGGTAAAATGAATAGGGCACCCTTATTGTATTTGTATTCACATCGAGTAAAAGAATTTCCGTTACCTCAGTATCAAAAATGCTTCTTATCTTATCACCAACAATTCGTGTAACAGTCTGGACATCCAGCTGCTTGGACATGGCTTCCCCAACACTGCTGATTATGTCAAGTTCAGCCATTCTTTGTTGGTTCTCAGCCACAAGTTTATCTCTCTCACTGATGATTACATCAATATTTTTTTTCTCTTCCTTCATTATTCTATCACTAATATTTTTCACTACTTAAGATCCAACATCAATTTTTCTTAATTACTATAAACAAAACTTCCTTATCCGAATTTTTATTGTTGAACTAGTTTGATGCAGAATTCTTTAAATGTTCTGTTGGTTTTTCTGGCTAGCTGCTATCCCCATATAAAATTCAATAGCTATCTGTACTTAACCGCAGTTTCAAGATAATTATTTTCCAGACAATTCCTTAGTAAAATTTAGAACAATAATCATTTACCATAACAACCATTTGCATCATCAAACAACACCTTAATTAAATAATATTCTCATAATTAGCTGATAAATTATTTTTTCAAACTGATAATGAACTCAGTTCCTTCACCTTCTTTGGTTTCGAAACTAAGTTCGCCGCCGTGTACTTTTGTAATAATATCATAGCTCAATGATAGTCCTAATCCTGTTCCTTCTCCAGTTGGTTTTGTTGTGAAGAAAGGCTGAAATATTTTATCCAGAATTTCTTTAGGAATCCCATTGCCGTTGTCACAAATCCTTATTTCTACTTTTCCATCTTTCTTTTTTGTTGAAACTCTTAAAGTTGGCAAGAAATTATTATCGCTAATGTTCTTCTTCTTATCATAGACAGCATAACAAGCATTATTAATAATATTTAAGAATACTCTGCTGATATCCTGCGGGACAACATTTATTTTTTCAATTGATTCATCATAATTTTTTTCAATGGTTATGTTGAATTCTTCGTTCTGTGCCCTCATCCCGTGATAAGCCAGATTCATATATTGATCTAGCAAATCATTAATATCGGTTAAGGTTTTTTCGCCGGCAGTTCCTCTTGAATGAAGAAGCATTCCTTTAACAATCGAATCAGCACGTTTGCCATGTTGATATATTTTATTAAGATTTTGTTTCAGACCATCGGCAATTGAAATGGCTTCTGCCTTATTATCGTTCTGCAATTCCTCTTTCATCTCATCGATTAACTCATTGCTTACTTCGCTGAAGTTATTTATGAAATTCAATGGGTTTTTGATTTCGTGTGCAATGCCCGAAGTAAGCTCGCCGAGAGAGGCCATTTTTTCTGAATGAATCAGTTGTGCCTGGGTGGATTTAAGTTCTGTATATGCTTTTTCTATTTCTTTAGCGTACTCAAGCTCCTTTGTTTTTCTTTCATTTTCAAGTTGAAGTAATTTTTTAGATTCCCGTTCTTTACGTCTTTCAAGTTCAAATTTTCGTATTCCAACTAATCCCAGACCTATCATCAATACATATAAAACATATGCCCACCAGGTTCTCCAGAATGGAGGCGAGATTGAAAAAGCATATGTAACTTGATTGGTCTTTGTTCCGTATTTATCTAATGCTATAACCTTAAATATATAGTCACCCGGTGGTACATTTTGATACTCGGAAAATTGCAAGTTGCTTGATTTTGACCACTCCAAATCATATCCCTCCAACTTATGCTGATAGATAGCTGATTTGGGATCTTTATAGTTTAGAGTTGAATAATTGAAAACAAATGAATTTTCCAAATATGAATATGAAGATGGTCTATTATAATAGTATTGAGATGAATTAACTTTTACTGAGGATAATTTGATGCTTCCCAGGAATTTGGTTTCTCTATCGACATATAGACCAAGGTTAGTATACCAGGTTAAAATACTTCCATTGTGATCTTGTGAAAATGCTGAATGTCCGGTGAAAGAAGAATTATCATTATAGTATATACTGAACCGTTCTCCATTTACAATCAATCCGCCCAAATTATGAAGGAAAAAGACATTCCCGTTAAGAGCGGTGGACGGGTTATATATATTTGCAGTAGGGAGGCCATTTTTTGTTGTATAAAAATTCAAATTTTTCCCATTAAAAATTGCTAATCCCTTAAGACGCAGACGAATATACAAATAATTACCGGCCTGGATATTTGTGGTAGTACCGGCTATGTTAGCTTCTTTAAGAATTCGAAAATCTGCTGTACTGTTAACGCTATCGGAAAGATCGATGAATTTAGTACCATCGAAACTGTAAAAATGTCCCGGGCTTAAAAAATACATTTTATTATCAAGCGTACCGACATAACTCAAAATATTTTCAGGAACATCCCAGGCCGGGGGAGGTTCCGACCATTTTTGTGAATCATAAATCAACAAATTAGATTTACTTGATTCTAAATCGTTTAGAGAACCAGAATAACTGCTTACCAGCATTAAATTTCCATCAGGCATATCATACAGATTATGTTTCTGATATTTTATTTTTTTCAAATTATCAGGCAGCGGATTTGGAATTTCAACCATTTTATCAGCCACGACTCTTCCTAAGAAAAAATCTGCACGCGGTATATTACTGTATCCAGGACGAACATAATTTTGCCATGTGAAAATCTCACCCGATTTGGTTTCAAGAACCAAACTAACACCATAATTTTTATTATCCTCTTTTTTTATTGGATTTATTTTAATAACCCACTGATCATTTCTGGTTGAAATTGCTCTTGCTAGATCCAATCCTTTATCCGTAGCCAGCCATATTCTGCCTTTTGAATCCTCTGAGATCCTATTCACCAAGTTACTGCTTAATCCTTCGTTCGTAGTGATTTTATGAAGTTGATTGCCATCCCATACATTAATTCCATAATTACCAAGATGGATATTCGGAGGAAGATCTGTATCCGTAAAATAAATCCAAACTATTCCCCTTTTATCAGAAACCATATAAGGATACTGTGTTTTAATTCCGCTTAAACCATCATTCTCATTTAGAAAAATAGATTTATTGGGAAAGTAAAAACTAAACCCGAGTTGATTAAGAATAACTGCCGCATCATTTATTACGGATATTGGAAAACCTTTAAAACCGTCATACTTTTTCCACTTGCCGTCAAAATAAAAATATTGATCATTGTATTCTGTTGATGCTGTTTCTACCAGTACGCCCACTGCAAGCAGATCGGGAAATATATTGTTACCCGGCAGGAGTTTTGCATACGTGAAATTAAAATCCGGAATTTCGTCTTTTGTCGATAAATCTGTTAACACCAGTGTCTTTATATAAATCAACTTTTTCCCAATTATTATTAACAAGTTTGAAAAGAATGTTAGAACTTTTTGAATAAATAGTCCCGGCAAGATCTGCTACCGTTGCATAGATGCTGTTTTCTTTTTCTAAATATAAAACAGATGTGACTCTGGTATTTCCAACGAGATATTTTTCAAGTCCCGGGTATGTATGAAAATCTTTGCCATCATACATTAAAACACCCGAAGTGCCTCTTTCTAATTCGTACCAATTACCACTGCCAATAAATGGGATCCAGGTATTACCTTTATCATCCATAACAGGTAATACTTTTTCGTAATAAAATGAAGTGCCAGAATACTTGACTCCCCCGGATTCGTCTATTCTCTCGAATTTATCGTTCTTATAAAGTGCAATGTAACCTTCAGATTGGGTTGAAGTATTTTTACCGTTGGAAAGAAAAATCAGCTCTCCATACGGAGTCTCGAACATTCCGGTGGAATTATGCAAAGGAAAATTGGTAGAATCGAACAAAGTAAAATTCCCATTTTCAAAAAGTGTCAGACTTCCGTTGTTTTTAGAATCGATATACAAGGTCGATGTGCCGATCCAGATTCTATCCTTGCTATCCTTCTTTATAAAGGAAACAAATCTGCCCGGTAAACCCGATGTTTGGTAACCATCTTCTTTTGTGAATGATTGAAATTGATTGTCTTTTAGAATCAGGAATTTTTCAGGTGAAGCAAAATAAATTGTATTACTTGTAGAATCATAATAGTTGAACTGCATGTCAGGTAAGCCGAATTCTTTACCGGGCTCCTGAAATTCATATCCGTTAAAACGGACAGTCCCTTCTAATCCTGATATCCAAACATATCCATCCGCTGTTTGCGAAACACTCACAATGTTGCTTATTGGCAAACCGTCTTTTACTGTATATTTTACTACATCAGCATTAACTTCGGATTTGTATCTTTGCTGGGCAAAATTAACACTTCCTATAAATAAAATAAGGATGGTAAATGTAAGTTGTTTTATCATTGGTTTATTTAATTCGGTAATTGAATAATAAATATGGTCCCTTCATTTTCTTTTGTCTCCACTTTCAGATCACCGCCGTGCACTTTTGTTACTATATCGTAGCTGAGTGATAATCCCAATCCCGTTCCTTCTCCTGTTGGTTTTGTTGTAAAGAACGGCTGAAAAATTTTATCCGAGATTTCTTGGGGAATTCCGTTGCCATTGTCTGAAATTCTTATTTCAACTTTTCCATTAAAGTTTTTTGTTGAAACTCTTAAAGTTGGCAAGAAATTATTATCGCTGTTTTTCTTTTTCTTATCATATGCAGCATAACAAGCATTATTAATAATATTTAAGAATACCCGGCTGATATCCTGCGGAACTACATTTATCTTAGCCATAGTTTCATCATAATCTTTTTCTATTGTTATGTTAAAGTCTTTGTCCTGTGCTCTTAGTCCGTGATAAGCAAGATTAACATATTGATCCAGTAAATCATTAATATCTGTTAAGGTTTTTTCGCCGGCAGTTCCTCTTGAATGAAGAAGCATTCCTTTAACAATAGAATCTGCACGTTTACCGTGTTGATATATTTTATTAAGATTTTGTTTCAGACCATCGGCAATTGAAATGACTTCTTCCTTATTGCCGTTCTGTAATTCTTCTTTCATCTCATCGATTAACTCATTGCTTACTTCGCTGAAGTTATTTATGAAATTCAATGGG
>JASFSF010000015.1:0-15842 GCA_050114555.1 Ignavibacteria bacterium | reverse complement strand
CTGTCTCATTCTGAATTTAAGATAACATTTTAACACAAAATCCGGTAATGCAGCTATTATCAAAGAGTAAGAACTGTAAACTCAAATTATACAACTGAAGCAATCAGGAAATGGGAAATTTTGATTAAATTGTTTACGTATAAAAATTTCTACTCGGAATGCTTACTAGGATTTTTGCTTTAATTGGAAGAAGTGTTACTAACCTTCTCGCTGAGGTTGGACAGGTATCAATATTATTGATGGATATAATTCGGAGCCTTAGATTTATTCCCAAAAATCGAAGAAATCTCCTGTTCCAGATGGAACACATTGGTATTGGATCATTACCGCTTGTTTTAATAATTGCTGCTTTTACAGGTGCGGTGGCTGCATGGCAGGCTGCATACCAATTAAAAGGACTGGCGCCAATGTCCATACTGGGTGGAACAACAAGTCGTGCCATTATAACGGAGCTTGGCCCGGTATTGACCGGAATTGTAATAGCGGGGAGAGTTGGGGCATCCATTGCCGCCGAATTGGGTACGATGAAAGTAACCGAACAACTTGATGCGCTGGAAATTATGGCTGTACCCCCGGTTAGATTTTTGGCTATGCCGAGAGTAGTTGCAGCTGTTTTAATGATGCCTGTATTGGTGGTTTTTGCAAATATAATATCGGTGTTCGGTGCATTCCTGGTGTCAAAATATTTTCTAGGTGTATCGTTTACGGTATTCTTCACATCAGTTAAAAAGTTTTTCATTTTTTCTGATTTTACTGGAGGATTGTTTAAAACAGTTGTTTTTGGAGGAGTAACCTCGTTATTGGGATGTCATATAGGTTTTAATACAAAAGGCGGTGCTGAAGGAGTGGGTCAGGCAACAATACGTTCATTTGTTCTTTCGGCTGCGATGATTCTTATACTCGATTATTTTTTGTGGATGCTTATCTTCTGATTATAAATTGATATTTAACTTCTAATCGGACTTTTTGAAACTGAAAAACAAAAAAACTTTTACTTTATTGATTTAGATTTGGATTTTATTTATAATACAATCAACATTCTTTTCCCCGCAAATATTAATAGGCTGAATTATGGAAAAAATCACCTATAAGCTGAAAGACAATCCCGAGCCGGTTCATTTACCAGAAGATTTAGGATTTGGAAAGATATTTACAGATCACATTTTTGAAATGGATTATACACCTGAAAAAGGATGGCATGATCCTGTCATAAGACCATTGGATTATATTAAAATGCATCCGGGCACCATGTTTATTCATTATGCCCAGTCGGTTTTTGAAGGCCTGAAAGCATATAAAACAATCGATAATGAAGTGGTAATTTTCAGACCGGATCAGCATCTAACCAGGATAAACAATTCTGCTCGCAGAATTTGTATCCCGGAAATTGATACCGAATTTGGATTGTTTGCATTAAAAGAACTTGTAAATATCGAGAGAGAATGGATTCCCGTAAAAGATGGCGAATCACTCTATATTAGACCTTTTATTTATGGGGATGATTTATTTCTCGGTGTCAATCCATCGACTAATTATAAACTTGTTTATCTATTGTCCCCCGTAGGTGCGTATTATCCTGAGGGATTCAATCCCGTAAAAATACTTGTTCAGGATAAATATGTTAGAGCTGTTAGAAAAGGTTTGGGTGAATGTAAAACTCCCGCAAATTATGCAGCCAGCTTGCTTGCAGGTGAGGAAGCAAGAAAAATGGGTTTCAGCCAGGTCCTCTGGCTGGACGGAGTGCATCAAAAGTACATTGAGGAAGTGGGGACCATGAATCTATTCATCCGGTTAAAAGATGAGATTGTAACTCCCAAACTTAATGGGAGTATATTGCCGGGAATTACCCGAAAGACCGTAATACAGCTTTTAAAAGAATGGGATATGAATATTGTTGAGCGGGACATAACAATTGACGAACTCATTGAAAACTATGAAGCAGGAAATCTTCTCGATCTTTTTGGTACCGGTACTGCAGCTGTTATTTCCTCTGTTGGCTGGCTAACTTATAAAAATAAAAATATGACTATTAATGATGGCAAACCCGGGGAACTGGCAGAGAAATTATTCAACGAAATTATATCGATCCAGTATGGTAAAAAAGAAGACACACACGGCTGGATTTTCAGAGTTGATAGAAAAGAAGCGGCTGTGGGTTAACTCTTCAGCTCTTCGCGTGCATTATGGATTATTTCAATCTTTTCTTTTTAGATGTTATTGGGGCATGAATCTATATAGGCATAACTCGCCGCCAAGTTTAAGAAATTAATTATTTAACCATTATGCCATAGTGTCAGACAATTAGTTAATCAAATCACGATTCTTCATTAGTTCTCGATAAGATTTATAAGTCTTATCATCTACCTCAAGTAATTGCCCTGAATCCGATTGATTCCAATAAAAAACTGAAGGTGGTATTTTATCTTTCCGTAAAATTGAATCAGAATATTCTACAGTTAAGATTACACCTTCAAAAGAAACCCCAGCAGAAGTTACCCAAGGATTTTCCTTTAATTGTTTGTTTGGTATATCTAAGTGAAATGACGTTCCTCCCGGGAGTGGATTTATACAGTGGAATTCTTGAAATGGAGAGACTAACCTTCGCTCAAAATATTTGGCATTATTATAGTCCTCATCCTTTTCCTTTAATTCCAATGTTACAAAATATAAATTGGCAATGAGCTTCGAAATAGGATTTATTCCGTAATTCTTTATGTCAATACTAATCCCGTAATCCTCTTTGTTTGAATCAGAAAGACTTATTTTTATAAAGCCAGGTTTCTCAGCTGGGGCCATAAATGCTCTTCTTGATATTCTCATATCATTATAAGTTTTACGTGTATACCAAAGTGTGCAGATTACACCAACGGCGATTATGAAGTTTATCGCTGGTGTTAAATAATCAATAAGAGGAGTTGGTAACGATGGGGGGGATAAAATATATCATTACGCCTCCGAATTATTTAATATACTACAATGAAATATAACAAGGTTCCGATCTATTATCGAAGCTTTAATACTCCTTTAAATTGACCTTAATTAGCCATTCAACTATAGCTGCATAAATGTGAGCATAATCACTTTTATAAAAGCCTCCTTTCTTTACATTTATCCAAAGAATTGACCCCAAAAGAGTAAAAATTTGGTTTTCATCATTTTGCTATTGACAAGTGCTCATTCGTTCACTATATTAATAGTGAATAATTGAGCACTATATGAAAAAACTAACTGAACGCCAGAACGAAATACTTACTTTCATAAAAGATTTCCTCCGGGAAAACGGTTATCCTCCAACCCTGAGAGAAATTGGAAAGAAGTTTCAAATATCTTCAACATTTGGAGTTAAAAGACATCTGGATGCTTTAGTGAAAAAAGGATATCTGAATATTGAGAGTAATGCCAGCAGAGGACTTTGCATAATTGAAAATGAAGAGACTCAGACTGCTTTAGCAGAAAGTGTTAGGAATGAATTCTTTAATAAAATACCAATTGTCGGCCGGGTTGCTGCCGGTTCACCAATCCTGGCCGAACAAAATATTGAAGGAACTGTGATTATCGATCCTGCGTTTATAAAAAAGAGTGAAGATGTTTTTGCACTTAAAGTTCGTGGCGATAGTATGATAAATGCCGGGATTTTTGAAGGTGATCTGGTAGTAGTTTCACCTAACGATAAAGGTAAAAACGGCGATATAATTGTAGCGATGCTCGATGATGAAGTAACGGTTAAGTCTTATAAAACTGAAAATAACAACATTACATTAATTCCTGAAAACGATAATTATAGACCTATGCCTGTCAAGGATAAAAATAGTTTTTCTGTAATAGGTAAGGTAAAAGGTGTTATCAGGTGGATAAATTAGAAAGGAAACCAGTATGAAAAGCGAAATTTTCTTATCTGCCATTCAAAAAAGAAATAACATAAAGTTCCTTTATAACCTTGATGAATATATGATCGATCCATATTATATAACAATTGAAAGGAACGGTAAAAAGGTTATTTACGGTAGAATTAAGAATACAAACGAAATTAGAAAATTTGAATACGAAAAGATTTCAAATATTCGGGTAATGGAAAGTATCAGGTTTTCGCCGGTTATACCGATTATCCCGCAGGCATCATGATGATTGGAGAATTAAGATGGAAAACAATGAAAGAAAAAATATTGATTTGCTTATAGAGCAATTTTGGAAAAAGGGCTATCTAACAATTAGCCGCAGATATGGGACATATTTACCGGAACCGGGCAAAGTAGGTGCATTCGATGTTGATATAGTTGCACGTCATAAAAATGATTATGCGATAGGAATCAATCTTACGCGGAATGATCTCTATGATTCCAACCTGTCTGCAAAGCTAACATATTTAGCAACCAGGCGCACTAAATTTTCCAATAAGGCAGTTAAGCTTTTTGTTGGAGTGCCAGTAGAATATTACAAACAGGCCAGGGCATTTGTAGATAAACTGGATGAAGAAATAAAGAAAAACATTAAACTCTTCCAGATATTAGATAAATCACTTCCTTCAACAAGAACGAAAAGATTCGAAGCTAACATTCTCTTCTCCTGATCTGAATATCAAACTGAGATGCAGGATAGAGAGAAGGTAGTATTTTCCCCTTTTTAGACTTTTCTTCCACTTCATACGTCTATATTATAGTTGATGTAAATAAATGTTGATTCTTCGGTGTTAATGTTACCTTGACATTAGAGCATCATAGAATTAATTTTACATTCTTAATCATTTTTAAGAGAAGCAGTTGAAAAACCCAGAAGCTAAGTCAGATGAGAAATTACAGGAGGAGTTAAAAGCATCCGGTGCAATTCCATCTCACGTTGCAATAATAATGGATGGGAATGGCAGATGGGCACGGAAACGAGGACTGCCAAGAGTTGCCGGTCATAAAAGAGGAGTAGATACTGTAAGAGAAATTGTTGAAGCGTGTGCCGAACTTGGAGTTAAATATCTCACCTTATATACTTTTTCAACTGAAAACTGGAACCGTCCGAAAGATGAAGTTTCAACACTTATGCGATTGCTGTTAAGTAGTCTGAAAAGCCGTCTTGATGAACTAAACGAGAATGATATTAAACTTACATCAATCGGCGAGTTAAATTCTTTACCGCGCGAAGTTCAGGATCAATTGAAGAAAGACATAGAAAAAACTAAAAACAATAAAAGAATGACCCTGAATCTCGCACTAAGCTATAGCGGAAGATGGGAACTTATTAATGCTGTTAAAAGTATATCAAAACAGGTTGCCGAAAAAGTTTTAAACCCGGATGAAATAGATGAAAAAATTATATCAGATAATTTAACAACGAAATCATTACCTGATCCTGAACTCCTGATTAGAACCAGCGGCGAATTCAGGCTGAGCAACTTTCTTTTATGGCAAATTGCTTACACGGAAATTGTAATTTTAGATGTCTTTTGGCCCGACTTCACCCGTGATCATCTATATAATTCTATTAAGATATATCAAAACAGGGAAAGAAGATTTGGGAAGGTTAGCGAACAAATTCAGAATATTAAAGGTTCAAAGAATGCGGAAAGTCTCTCTACGAAAATTCTCTAGTGTTATATTCTTTTTAATTTTATTTTTTAATTTATATACAGCTTACTCACAGCAAACCACAACCTATAAGATTTTAGGTATCTCGGTTGAGGGAAACAGCACTGCCGATCCGGCTGCAATTATTTTAAATAGTGGTCTTAAGGTTGGTGATGAGATCCAGGTGCCGGGCGATCAAACTCTAAATGCAATCAGGCAATTATGGGCGTTGGGTATATTCGAGGACGTTCAGGTATTAATTGAACAAAAACTATCTGAAGGAATTTTCCTGCTGATAAAAGTGAAAGAATATCCAAGGTTTGAAAAGTTGGTGATCGAAGGAAACGATGAACTGGATGAGGATGATATTCAAAAGGAATTTACAATGATGCGCGGTTCAATATTAAAACCGCAAGTTATTTCAAAAGCATTGGGACGTATCCTCGATCTTTATAAAGAAGAGGGGTATTTGAGTGCCTCGATTGGAACCAGCAGGTACACTTTTTTTACTGCGGACACACTGGATGAGGATATTGAAGTAACCTGGAGAAATGAAGAAGATTATTCCGATGAGTTAATAACTAACTACACTGCCAGCGAAAGGATTTATTCTGACTTGATAGGCAGGATTAGTAAAAGAATCCTGCTAAAACTTACGGTCTCCGAGGGAGACGAAGTTATAGTAAGAAACATCAGGTTTGAGGGTAATGAAGCATTTGATGACGATGATCTTGCGAGCGAAATGGATGAGACAAGTGAATCTGTCTGGTGGCACTTTTGGACAAGTGCTAATTTTAAGCCTGATCTGTTTGAAACCGATAAACGACTTGTTGTGGATTTTTACAGAAGCGAGGGTTACCGTGATGCCGAAGTTGAATTGGATACATTAATTTATTATAACGATAATAAAGACCTGGACATAGTTCTAAATGTTTATGAAGGCCCGCAGTACAAAGTCCGAAATATTATCTGGGAAGGTAATACTGTTTATCCGGATGAAGTGTTAACCACCAGACTTGAGATAGAAAAGGGTGATGTTTACAATTATGAAAAATTCCAGCAGAACCTCAGAGGGAATGAAAAGCAATCGGACGTTTCGGCATTGTATCTTGATAATGGATATCTCACCTTCAATCTTGAACCTGAGGAATTAAGAGTTGCGGAAGACTCTGTTGATTTGAAAATAAGAGTTGAGGAACGAAAACAATTCCGAATTTCAAGAGTAGATATATTCGGTAATACAAAAACAATGGATAAAGTGATTAGACGGGAACTTTATACAATTCCGGGAGATTATTTTAATAGAGCCTTGTTATTTCGTAGTATTCAACAATTAGCAAACCTGCAATACTTTAGTGTCGAAAAATTATATGGTCCGGAAGGTATTGGAACGCAGATAGAAACTGATAGCACAGTAGCTGTTACTTTTAATGTTGTGGAGCAATCAAGCAATCAATATTTAAATGCCTCGGTTGGTTATAGTGGAAGTTTTGGATTCAGCGGAGCGGTTGGAGTAACTCTTACTAACTTTTCGATTGCAAATCCATTTTCAATGGGTGGTGGTCAAGTTATTAATTTTAACTGGCAATTTGGTGTCGGAAACGTTTACAGAACGTTTACATTGGGATTTACTGAGCCATGGTTTTTAGATACTCCAACATCAATTGGGGCTGAATTTTTTGATACACGACAGCAATTTGTTTATGATTTAAGACAAACCGGTGCAACGATAAGAGTTGGTAGAAGATTAAGATGGCCGGATGATTTCTTCTATATACAGGGATTGTTCAAATACCAATATAATAATGTTATAGAAGGGCAAAACTTTTATGCTGAAGGGAAAACAAATCAGTTTACTCTTGGTGCAACCATAAGCCGTCGGGATATTGATAATCCAATATTTCCTTCTCGTGGTTCTTCATTTTCATTTAGTACAGAAATTTCAGGCGGGCCATTTCTACCAGGAGATGTTGATTATTTGAAAATGGGATTCAAAGCCGAATGGTACAAGAGATTATTTAATTCCAATAAATTTGCATTTTACACTTCAGCTGATATCGGGTATATTGATGAAATAGTCAAAGGTACACCCATCCAGCCTTTCGAATATTTCTTTATGGGTGGTAACGGACTTGTTATTGCAACGGTTCCTCTTAGGGGATATGAGGACAGGACTGTCGGACCGCGAAATGCAAATGGACAAATTATTGGTGGTAAAGTAATGACCAAGTTTGGCGCTGAACTAAGGTATGCTGTTGCATTAGAGCCGATTCCTCTATATTTACTAGCATTTGCTGAAGCCGGAAATGTTTTTGAAAGTTTTGAAAAAACAGATATTTTTGACCTGAGAAGGTCTGTTGGTTTTGGAGCCAGGATCCTTATTAATCCAATTGGACTAATTGGATTTGATTTTGGATACGGCTTTGATAGAGAAATTACCGATGGACTGGATCCGGAATGGCTTTTCCACTTTCAGTTTGGAAAAGGATTTTAATTATTAGAAAGCTATTCATTTAAAAAAGGATTGGATAAGTGAAAAATAAATTAATTATTGCTGTAGCTGCTATACTGCTATGCGGAACTTCATTGTTTGCCCAGGGCCTGAAATTAGGTTATGTTGATTCACAGATTATTCTAACCCAATTACCGGCAGCTATTAAAGCACAGGGTGATTTAGATGCTTTGACAAATTTGTGGTCGGCACAGCTGGATTCAATGACGCTTGGATACCAACAGGCACTTCAGAATTATCAGCAGCAAGCCGGAACTATGACGGAAGAGAAGCAACTGGAAGCACAGCAGAACATTGTCGGGATGGAACAAAAGATAGTCGATTTCAGAAGAAAAAAGTTTTCACAACCCGATGGTGAAATTTTCGTTAAACAGGAAGAAATATTTGCACCTGTTAAAGATAAGATCTATGCAGCTATTGAGAAGGTTGCAAAAGATGAAGCTATGAAATTTGTCTTTGATAAAAGTGGTGATATAATTTTGCTTTATGCCGATAGCGCATTTGATATTACGTACAAAGTCCTTGATTATTTAAAAAGAGGAAATTAATTCCACGGATATTTTGCTGTATTTTTTTTAGGTTCCCTATCATATGGGAACCTTTTTTTTAATTATTAATTACAATTGATATGAAAAAAATACTTTTATTTCTTTCTTTCATCTTTTTAGTCAGCTCAACTTTTTCCAATGCACAGCTTAAAATTGGTTATGTCGATTCTGACACTATTATGGATAATGTGCCTGATATTCAGGATGCAAGACAAAAACTTGATGCATTTATAAGGGAATGGCAGGATGAACTAAAAAAGCTTGAGAATGAATACGAAAATAAAAAGAACGACTTCGAGAAAAGAAATTTGATAATGACTGACCAACTTAGAGCTGAAGCTCAAAGTGAATTAGCAGAGATGGAGAAAAATCTGAATCAATATAGGGATAAAAAGTTTGGCCCAAGCGGTGAGCTCTTTCAGAAACAGGATGAACTAATGAAACCATTGCAAAATAAAATCTTCAATGTAATCCAGGAGATTGCAGAAGATGAAGATTTGGATTTTGTTTTTGATAGGAGTGGTGACATTATGCTTCTCTATGCAAAGGCAGAATATGATCTTACTGCACAGGTCATAGAGAAACTTAAAATGGAGTAAGAGAATGAAAATTACTGCAGAGGATGCAGCCCGGTTGATTAGAGGTACAATTACCGGAGATTCAAAAACTATACTGACCGGTGTTGCCAGAATCGAACAGGCTGAAAAAGGGGATCTTACATTTCTATATCATCCTTCATATGAAAAATATTTTAAAACTACTAAAGCAACGGCAATACTTGTTAAGCCCGGATTTGATAAAAGCAGGGATGATATCACATACATTGAGGTTGATTCTCCTGAAAAAGCATTCGGTAATATTATTATAGAACATTTTAAACCTAGTTATAACTTAAGCGGAATTGATGAAACGGCATTTATCCATAAGGATGCTGAAGCAGTCGATAATTTAGTACTGGGAAGAAATGTAATTATATCCAGTGGATGCAAGATTGGTAACAATGTTAAAATATTTCACAATACTGTAATTCTGGATGATGTAGAAATTGGAGACGACACACTGATCTTTCAGAATGTTAGCATCAGAGAGAAAACAATTATCGGAAAACGTAATATAATTCATGCAGGTGCTGTTATAGGTTCCGACGGTTTTGGTTTTAATACAGATGAAAACGGAGCATATCATAAGATTCCTCAATTGGGTAATGTAATTCTTAAAGATGATGTGGAAATCGGATCGGGTACTACGATTGACCGTGCTGCTTTAGGTTCAACCATAATTGGAGCAAGAACAAAATTGGACAACCTTGTTCAAATAGGGCATAATGTAGTCATTGGAGAGGATACTGTAATTTCCGGACAGGCTGGAATTTCCGGCAGCACTAAGATTGGCAACAAATGTATATTAGCAGGACAGGTAGGAATTGCAGGACATATTACAATCGGAGATGAAGTCGTTCTCCTTGCAAGATCAGGCGTATCAAAATCATTGCTGAAGCCCGGGTATTATTTTGGCAGTCCTGCTAAAGAACTTAAAGTATCATACAAACTTGAAGCTCATATAAGAAATCTACCCGATTACTTTTCAAGGTTAACTGAATTAGAGAAGGAAGTTAAAAGACTAAGTAATCTATCGAAGACCGATTGAATAAAACTTTGTAATGATATCATAAGGAGTTGCCTGGCAGTTTATTGTAATTCTAACCTCATCTTGCTATCTTTTCACTCGGTTAATAATAGATAAATTTTATAACTAACTAAGTTACTTATGCTTGAACAACAAAGAACTTTGAAAGAATCTGTTTCGATGTCAGGAATTGGATTGCATACCGGAACAGAATGTAAAATAACATTTAAACCCGCCCCTGAAGACTATGGGATAAGATTTATCCGTTCTGATCTTGGAGGAAGACCTGAAATTCCGGCGAATGCAGATAATGTAATTGATGTTTCAAGAGGAACGACACTGGGAATTGGTGAAGCAAAAGTTCACACCGTTGAGCATGTACTTGCAGCAATTGCAGGGCTTCAAATTGATAATATAATTATAGAAGTTGATGGAATTGAACCGCCAGTGGGTGATGGAAGCTCAATGCCTTTTGTTGAGGCTCTTCAGAAGGTTGGATTCGAAAAACAAGAATCACCAAAGGATTATCTGGTAATAGACAAAACAGTTGCATTCCACGATGAAGAGAAAAATATTGATATTGTTGCGTTACCGCTGGATGATTACAGGATAACTGTAATGGTCGATTACCAGAATCCTGCACTCGGGAGCCAGCACACAGGATTGTTTGATCTTGAGAAAGAATTTGTTGACGAGTTTGCATCGGCACGAACCTTCTGCTTTTTAAGCGAAGTTGAACAGCTTGCAGATGAAGGATTAATAAAAGGTGGTGATCTTGACAATGCGGTTGTAATTGTAGACCACGATCTAAACGAAGGAGATCTTAAAAAGCTTGGTGATAAAATAGGCATTGATAAAGAATTTACCCTGGGCAAAAACGGGATATTGAATAATAAAGACATTCGATACAAAAATGAACCGGTAAGACATAAACTTCTTGACCTGGTTGGTGACCTTGCACTTATCGGGGTTCCGATTAAAGCTCAAATATTGGCTGCACGTCCGGGTCACAAAGCAAATGTTGAATTCGCTAAACAGGTTAGGAAACTCTACCAACAGAAAAAATTAGTAAGAAAATATCAGCATATTAAAAAAGAAGGAGTAGTATTTGATACTGCAGCAATTGAACGGATTCTGCCCCATCGTTATCCGTTCCTTCTTGTTGATAAAATAATTGATCTTGAATTAGACAAAAGAGCGGTAGGTGTAAAATCAGTTACCATGAACGAACCATTTTTCCCTGGACATTTTCCCAACAATCCTATTATGCCGGGTGTATTAATTTTGGAAGCGATGGCGCAAACAGGTGGTGTCTTTTTATTAAACGCTATTCCGAATCCCGAGGAGAAACTCGTTGTTTTCATGCAGATCAATAATGCAAAATTCAGAAAGCCGGTTGTCCCGGGTGATCAATTGTTTATGGATGTAGAAATGGTAGGCAAGAAAAGAAATATTGTTATGATTAAAGGAAAATCTTTTGTAAACGATGTTCTTGTAGCTGAAGCAGATTTTATGGCCGGGATTGTAGACCGGCCAAATAAAACAGGAGAGAAATAAAAATTTATGAACAACATTCATCAGACTGCAATTGTATCAAGTAAAGCAAAACTTGGTGATAATATTGTAGTAAGCCCTTATGCTATTATTGAAGATGATGTTGAAATTGGTAATGATTGCGAGATAGGACCGCATGCAACTATCTATAATGGGGCAAGACTTGGAAACCGGGTTAAGATTAAACAAGCAGCCGCAGTTTCAAATGTTTCACAGGATTTGAAGTATGCTGGTGAAGAGGCATACTTTTATGTAGGTGATGATTCAGTAATCCGTGAATATGTTACCCTCCACAAAGGCACAGCAGAAACCGGATTTTCCAGAGTTGGAAAAAACTGTTTGCTGATGGCTTATTCTCACGTCGCACACGATGTTGTTGTCGGTGATAATTGTATAATTGCAAATAGTGTGCAGATTGCCGGTCACGTAAATATAGAAGACTATGTAATTATTGGAGGAAGCACACCTGTTCACCAGTTTTGTAATGTTGGCCAGCATTCTATGATCGGTGGCGGATTTAGAATAGTTAAAGATGTTCCGCCTTATGTAATGGGTGGAAGTGAACCACTTCGATTTTCCGGGTTGAATCTGATTGGACTAAGGAGGCGCGGATTTTCGAACGATGACATTATGACTTTAAAAAAGGCTTACCAGATTCTTTACTATTCGGGATTAAATTTCTCAGAGGCATTAGACAAAATATCTGAAGAACTTGGTGAAAATCAATATGTTCAAAATGTTATTAAGTTTGTTAAAAATAGCAGCAGAGGAATATTTGGGAGATGAAATGGTTTTTTACCGATACCGGATTAAACTCCGGTTCATTCAATATGGATTTCGATTTACGGCTGGCAAATTCTCCTGAGAGTGATGGAGCAGTATTAAGACTATACAGATGGGAACCTTATTGTATTTCGTTGGGGGCAAATCAATCGATAGATTCATTACAGATTGAGAAAATTAATACTGATGGTTTGGATGTTGTTAACAGGCCTACAGGAGGAAGGGCAATACTTCATTCTGAAGAATTGACTTACTCAGTTATCTATCCTGCAAAGAAACTTTCTTCAGTAAGAATCTTATACAAGGAGATCAATTTAGCTTTGCAAAAAGGTCTTCAATTTTTTGATGAAAGATTACAAGGACTAAACCTGGAACAGGAAGAACCTCACTTCCCATCTTGCTACAAAAATGAAAAGAGTGCAATTTGTTTTGCAGTTTCATCCCAAAACGAAATTAATTTTAATGGTAAAAAACTTGTGGGTAGTGCACAGCGTAAAATGGAGAATGTTATTCTGCAGCATGGATCGATTTTATGTGGCAGCTATCATAAAAAAATTGCAGATTATTTATTGCTGGAAGATAGTGCAATTATTAAGATCCGTGATGAATTAAATAAAACTACAACTGATTTGAATGAGATACTAAACACTCCCATTGATATTGACAGCTTAAGTGAATCAATAAAAGCAGGATTTGAAAATCATTTTGGTATTACTTTTCAAAATTATAAACACCATCCTGAATTTGTTTTATCAAATGGATAAAAATCTATGAGCACAGAACAACAGATTAAAAGAATTACAACAAAGTCGCTCGCTCTTTTAAAAAAGAAGGGTATAAAAATATCAGCGTTAACAGCATATGATTTTATCACTGCTAAACTTCTGGATGAGGCGGGAATTGATCTTCTGCTCGTGGGCGATTCTCTTAGCAATGTATTCCAGGGGAATGAAACTACCTTGCCTGTAACCATGGAAGAAATGATATATCATACTAAGGCTGTGGCTAAGGGAGTTAACCGTGCCATGATAGTTGTTGATATGCCGTTCATGTCATATCAGCTCAACATTGATGAAGCCTTCCGTAATGCCGGCCGGATAATGAAAGAAACCTCAGCCGGTGGTGTAAAACTTGAAGGCGGTGAAAAGGTTGCCGAAACAATAAACAAAATAACGAAAAATGGTATCCCGGTTATGGGTCATATTGGATTAATGCCTCAAAGTATTCATCAATATGGTGGTTACGGAGAAAGGGGTAAGTCAGATGAGGAAGCAAAAGAAATTTTAAGTGACGCTAAAATAATTGAGGAAGCCGGTGTTTTTGCCATTGTTCTTGAAAAAATTCCTGCAAAGCTGGCAGAAGAAGTTACTGCATCCGTTTCAGTTCCAACGATTGGAATCGGAGCAGGTGCCGGATGTGACGGGCAAATACTGGTTACTCCAGATATGCTTGGACTTAATACAGATTTTCATCCAAGGTTTGTTCGATATTACACTACACTTGCAGAAGAAATCGATAAAGCTGTTAAAGCTTATATAGTTGATGTCAAAAAGGGAAAGTTTCCGACTAAAGATGAGAGTTATTAATTAGAATTAAATATGAAAATTATTTTATATCTTTTTTTCTGTTTACTCATTTCTGACACATTACCTGCCCAGATAGATTCTAAAATATTTTTAGAAGGAGCAAAGGTAGTAGATATAGCAAAAGAAGGTGATTATCTCTGGGTAGCAACCTACGGACAGGGCATTTATCGTTACTCACTCACTGATGAAAAGTGGATTAACTTTTCGACGAAAAGCGGAAAACTTGGGAACGACTTATTCTATTCCGTTGAGGTTAATAAAGATTATGTTTGGGCCGGATCAGCCGAAGGCTTGTTTATTTATAATAGGAAGAGTGGGAAATGGAGTGTTAGAAAATTTGCTAAAGGTGGTCAGTTCGGTAATTGGATAAGAGCTTTAAAATTTGATAAATCACAAAATGTTTTATGGATTGGCCGGTTCAGAAACATCACCAGGCTTGATGTTAATCTAAGACGATATGTTGATATTGATAGAACACAGGGGAATGATGAAAAATCAAATAACATTAAATCTATAGCTTTAGATGGAGATAGTTTGGTATGGTTTGGATCCGAATCCGGTGTTCATCGTTATGTAAAGAAGAAAAAGTATACTGATAATTCAGCATGGAGTTACCTTACAAATAAAAAAAGAGGATTCAAAGAAGAAGGTAAGACAGTTTCAATTTCATCTATTCTCTGCAATGGAGATGAACTCTGGTTTGGTACTGATGAATTTACTTCCACGATCGATCCGGAATTTAATGTTGGAGGAATTTATCTTTTTGACAGGAGACTTGATTGGGAAAAAGTTTCTCAGGTAGATGGATTAGCCGATAATGGTATCTTCGCACTCGGAAGAACCGGAAATTATATATGGACCAGTATTTATTCTTTTGACAGGAAGGAAAATACTGAGGTTGGAAAGGGGCTTTATCTGATAAATCGTCTTACTCTGGATATTAGAGAGATTGATCTTGATGAACTTAATATTATGACTTCTTCATTTCTAAAATTTTATTTCGATGGAAAGGATATGTGGGTAGCCAGTGATGCCGGTTTAATGAGAATTCAAATTGCAAATTCATTAGCCCGATTGGAAAGCAAATAAACTTAGTAAATCAGAATTAAATTAACATTATAGGGTATATAGAACAATCTTTAATGGACTCATTTCCCATTAAATATCTAAACTGATTTTGGCAAACACCACAAATCTCATCTTAATTTCACTTTAACAACAGTCTATTTATCACTATTTTTAACGTTATTTAAATAAAAAACGAGTTTGGAATGGTTAAATTATCCGAAAAACGGATTAAAGAATTAAAATCAAATTTTAGTGGAAAGAAAATTGCAGTTATCGGTGATATGATGCTCGACGGTTATTTCTGGGGTGATATAAACAGGATATCACCCGAAGCACCGGTACCTGTTATAGAGGTAGGTGAGGAGTTTTTCCGATTTGGTGGTGCTGCAAATGTAGCTTTGAATATTTCAACACTCGGTGGTATTCCTATACCGGTTGGCGTGATCGGCTATGATAATGACGGAACTATTTTTTCTTCACTTTTGAACGAATATAAAATTCCGGATGAAGGAATAATCATCGATGACTCGAGACCGACTACAATAAAAACACGTGTAATTGCAGACAGTCAGCACGTAGTACGCATCGATAAAGAGAGTAAAGAATATCTAAA
>JASFSF010000014.1:0-16090 GCA_050114555.1 Ignavibacteria bacterium | reverse complement strand
ATAATGATGAACTTCATATTTATGCACTCGACAGAAGATCAGGAAATCACTTAGTTGTTTCTGATAACAGTGGCGAACTTTCCAGCTGGACGACTAGATATAGTAGTAGCAATAATATCTTTATCAGTGTTGATTATTTTCATCCGGGCAGCATCTATCTTGCTGATGGCAAATATCTTCATCACTCAACGGACTTTGGAGGAAACTTTAATCTCTATAAATCTTTGAACAGAAATATTGTTGGCATCTATAAAAAACCGAACTCGGACAAAGTATATGCTGCAACTAAATATAAAATATATGAAATAACTACTGACACAATTCAGGTAATCAAAACTCTTCCGATTCCAGATGCAGTACTAAATTATTATCCACTAGCAATAGGAAACAGATGGGTATATGACGAAAGCACTGTTACTCATCATGATCCCTACCCAAATTATTCACATCGTATTTTAGTTAAGGAAGTATTAAAAGATACTATAGCTTCTAATGGTAAAAAGTATTATAAAATAAATGATGAAACTTTATGGGAAAACTCTGTTCTTGAAAGAGTTGATAGTTCGGAAGGAAAAGTTTATAGATATTATGAAGATCAATCATTACCGGAAGATGAGTATCTTGCTTACGATTTATTAGCTGAAGTTGGAGATACTCTTCTTAGTTCCAGGATGGGGTTCACCCCGGTGGGATTCACAACAATGTATGCTGAATCTATGTTTGATAAATGGGAACTGACAAAACCAAAAAAAGTTTTTGTGGAATATACACTCCAATTTCATCCACCCATCTTCTCATTAACTCAGGATATTGGGCTGGATAGCATTTATTCTTATTTCGACTTTGGGGATACCTATATAACTCTTAAAGGCTGTGTAATTAACGGGATTATTTATGGTGATACAACGGTGGTTTCGGTAGAAGATGAAACACTTAATTTGCCATCAGAGTTTTCGCTTTCTCAAAACTTCCCCAATCCATTCAATCCAACAACAAAAATAGTATTTACAATTCCTGTTGTAGTGGACGCAAAATTTGCGTCCCGTACTAATGTGATATTGAAAGTTTATGATGTATTGGGAAATGAAATAACAACGCTTGTAAATGAAGAAAAACCAATTGGAGAATATGAAGTTGAATTCAATGGTGCGGGATTGCCAAGCGGTGTTTATTTTTACCAGTTAAGGGCGGGGAGTTTTGTTGAGACTAAGAAGATGGTTTATTTGAAGTAGTAATCAGAGGGTTGTACAATTTATGAGGTTATTGTTTATATATTGTCTTTTACTCGCTGGATCAACTGTGTTTTCCCAAAGCAATTATAATATATCTCTACTTGGAAGATGGCCATACGGAACCTGTGAAGCAATAGGCATTAAAAATGAAATTGCTATAATAGGATCAGGATCTGCGGTTGAGATTATTAATATTGAAGACACGGATTCAATTTTCCGGTTGGGTGTTGTAGATTGCATTGAAGAAGTAATAGATATTTATATTTCCGATCAATGTGCATACGTTGGAACGGGGAGTGGGATCAAGATTCTAAGTATATCCGATATTTTTAATCCTGAAATAATATTTTCCTATCCAACAAATACTTGGGTAGATCAGGTTTACAAAAAAAATAATCTTTTGTTTTTCAGTGATATGGATACACTTAAAGCCATCGATATTGCTGATCTGAATAATGTAAATGAGATAAGCATATTTAGTGTAGACTGGTTGAGCAGTTTTTATATAGATGGAAATATAGCATTTGTTCTTGATTACGACGGCGTTTATATTCTTGATATCTCTGATCCAGACAATCCAGTTGAATTAAATTTCTTCGATCCAAGTGGAATCGATCACCCCTCTCATATTATAACCGAAAACAATATTGCGTATTTAACTACGGGAGGATCGTTCTTAGTTGGAAACGAAAACAATGGCAGACTTTATCTTCTTGATATTACAGATATTTCATCACCGCAGGAATTAAGCTATATTCAATGCTCTGGCGATTGGTATAGCGAAGGTTATAAGATGGATCTTTTAGATAGTTTATTGTATTTAACAGTACATAACGATGTTGGAGATCTAATGTTAATTGTAGATGTAAATGATGTTTTATCACCAACGATCTTAGGTCAATATCATGTCGATTCACCTGGGGATATATTTGTGATTGTTAATAAAGCATATATCTCTGATTTTGAAAATGGAATGATTGTATTTAATATAGAAGATCCACAAATGATTACAGAAACAGGCCATTATTACACAGCCGGTTTCACTGCCGATATCTCTGTTACCGGAAATTATGCGTTTTTAGCCAATGGTTCTAACGGATTGAGAGTTATTGATGTAAGTAATAAAACGAACCCCACTCAAATTTGTACATACAAAGTTCCGGGTATTGGGTATGCGGGTTATACTTCAATTCAGGTTTACGAAGATCTGGTTTACTTATCTGCTTATTCACATTTTAAAATTATCGATGTCTCAAATCCGCAATTTCCAACTCTGATAGGAGAAATGGATCCGGGATTAACGAAAGATATTTTTATTTCAGAAGGATATGCATATTCAGCTGATAGGGATGATGGATTAAAAATAATTAATATCTCTGATCCAACTTCTCCGTCCATTGTTTGGGATATGAACCTTGGTAAAACTGGCTTTGAGGTTTTTGTAGCAGATAATGTTTGTTATTTGGCTGCTGGAGATACGGGTTTGATCATACTTAATGTAACAAATCCCTTAAACCCTGAAGAGCTAAGTATAATTGGATCGGAAGATAATACTTTGGGTGTATTTGTTAAAGACACTTTAGTCTATATAGCCGACCGCACGGCGGGATTAAAAATTTACAACATTGCTATTCCGGTTAATCCATTAGAAGTAAGTATATATAACTATGGTGGATTTACTAGTGAAGTATATGTTTCGGGTAAGTATGCCTATATAATTGATGGAGATCTAGGACTAATATTATTGGATATCAGCAATCCTCTACAACCTGTCGAAACAGGATTATATTTTTCATTGAATGCATCGGAAGTTCAGGTTTCAGATAATATTATCTTTATTGCAGAGAGACGCACAGGATTTTCAATTCTGAGAAACGATTTAATATCTGATATCCAAAACTCATTTGAAAATCAACCGAGGGAATACCACTTATATCAGAATTACCCCAATCCATCCAACCCGACAACAAAAATAAGATTTACAGTTCCTGTTGTAGTGAACGCAAAATTTGCGTCCCGTACTAATGTGATTTTGAAAGTTTATGACGTTTTGGGCGGTGAAATAACCACGCTTGTTGATGAAGAAAAATCTGTGGGAGAATATGAAGTTGAATTCGATGGTACCGGATTACCAAGTGGAATTTATTTTTACCAGTTGAGAGCAGGTAGTTTTGTTGAGACTAAGAAGATGGTGTTGATGAAATAATAATTGGGTATTGAGTTGAGTAGACTACACTTATATATTATAATATCAATATCGCTAATAATCTTGATGATTAACATCTCCTGTGGCGATATGCTACTTAATCCAAAGGTTTTTTTAGTTGCTGTTACAGATAAAAACGAATATAAAACGAATGAAATGATTACTTGTACACTAATAAATCTTAATGAATCACCAGCCTATGTGGAGTATTGCGGAGAATATTCAATAATCTGGATTGAGAAAAAAACATCCTGTGGTTGGGAAACTTATTGGTCACCAATAGTTCCAGCTATTTGCGGATATCAGGCAATGGTTTTAAAATGGAAAGAAAAAACAGAATGGCAAATTTCGGTATTAGATAAGCCGGGAATTTATAGGATTGTAATACCTGCTGGTATAGACTCTATCATCACACAATCTGATAAAATATATACGAATAATTTTTATCTAAATAATTAAAAAATGCTTTTATACAATCCCCCGCAATATTAATGATTTAATTCCTCAAATCGATAGTAAAACTTAAGTCTATTCTTTTTCTATCGCTTTCTAACTCCCATTCCTTTAAATTAGATGTTGAAATTTTAATCCTTCTGAACATTGATCAATGTTATCCGGAGTAAAAAATGAATAAAAAAATAATTCCTGCCAAAAGAACTGATAATATCACTTATGCTGTAAGAGATATTATTGTACTGGCAAATGAAGTTGCAAAAACTGGTAAAGAAATGCTTTACTTGAATATAGGTGATCCGAATATTTACGACTTTGCACCCCCTAAACATCTTGTAGAATCCACATACAAAGCAATGCTGCAAAATTATAACGGTTATGCGCCATCTTCCGGGATTGCTGAAGCAATTGAATCAATCGAGAAAGAAGCGGAAAGAAAGGGTATAACAAATGTTCATGATATATTCGTTACAACAGGTGCAAGTGAAGCAATAGATATTTGTCTTACAGCACTTGTTAACGATGGTGAAAATGTTTTAACTCCTACTCCGGGTTATCCACTTTATACAGCAATTGCAAGTAAGCTCGCAATGATGGAAAATCCTTATTACCTTGATGAAAAAAACGAGTGGCTGCCTGATATCGAGGATATAAAAAATAAAGTAAATGAAAAAACAAAAGCAATTATTCTTATCAATCCGAACAATCCAACAGGTTCGCTTTATACAAAAGATAACCTGCAGCAAATAATTGATCTGGCACTTGAGCATAACCTGGTAATTTTTGCGGATGAAATCTATGATAAACTCTTACTGGATGGTCAGGAACATACATCAATAGCTTCACTTAATAAAGATGTATCGTGTGTTACCTTCGGAGGATTGTCTAAAAATTATATGGTACCTGGTTTCAGGATTGGCTGGGGAATTGTGAGCGGCAGAAAAGAAATTTTATCTGATTATATCGAGGCTATAAATAAAATCTTAAGAGCAAGATTGTGTGCAAACCATCCTGAACAATTTGGTATAAAACCGTCGCTCGAAGGTGACCAGTCAAACCTCGAGGAAGCAAAGGTAAAGTTAACTTCCCGTAGAAATATGACGGTCGAGATGCTGAATGCAATTGAGGGAATATCCTGTGTAAAACCTGAAGGAGCATTCTATGCATTCCCGAGACTCCATATGAATCAGCCGGATAATCATTTTGTAGCGGAATTAATTAAGGAGACGGGAGTGGTTGTTGTACCGGGAAGCGGATTCGGTCAGGTACCGGGAACACGACATTTCAGAGTGGTATTTCTCCCGAATGAAAAAATCCTTGAAAAAGCTTACAACTGTATTGGTGAGTTCTATCATAAGTATCTTAAGAAATTTCCTGAGAAAGTTGAAATTTAGGGACAAGAGGTGAGAAGCTAGAAGTCAGAAGTTAGAAGTAAGGTTCCTCATTTTAGTTAATTTCACATCTAGTATCAGGAATCAGGCATCCAGCATCAATAATCCAACTTCGAAATCTATGCAACTAACACACTTTCTTGATTGACGAAAACGCATTCTATATATTTAATGCTTAAAATTATACTCATTTATTTACTGTTTTGAACGAATATAATATCACAACGCTTCCGAATGGAACCCGAATAATCTCCGAGTTCATACCTCATGTTAAATCCTTTTCGCTTGGATTTTGGTTTAACGTTGGTGCCAGGGATGAGAACAATTCTAATAACGGAATATCTCATTTCATTGAACATATGTTATTCAAAGGAACTAAAAGAAGATCATCAAAACGAATTGCTGAAGAGATTGAATCACAGGGTGGATATTTAAATGCATTCACATCAAAAGAGCATACATGCTATTATACAAAAGGTCTGTCTGAGAATATTGGAAAATCTTTCTCAATACTAGCCGATATGATTCAAAACCCACTTTTCAGAGAAAGGCATGTAGCAAAAGAAGCCGGGGTAATAATTGATGAGCTGAATGATGTAAATGATAATCCCGAGGAATTAATCTTTGATAAATTTGAAGAAGTGATATTTAAAGGTAACCGGTTAAGTATGCCGGTGATAGGTAAGGAAAGTAATATTCGCAGGTTCAATTCCGGGGCTCTTTTGAAGTATCATCAGAATAGATATAGCACTAATAGAATGCTGATTGTTGCATCGGGATCAGTTGACCATGACAAACTTGTTACACTTGCAGAAAAAGAGATATCTGTTGGCAAAACAAAATCAGGAATAAAAAGAGAAAAGTTTGTTAGAAGAAAATCAGGTGATCTTATACTTGATAAAGATTTTCACCAGGTACATACTATCGTTGGACGAAGTGCACCGGGGATTAATAGCAGAAAGAGAAACAGCTTAAAAGTATTGTCAACTCTTCTTGGTGAGGGAAGCAGCTCACGATTATTTCTTGCGGTGAGAGAGAAACTTGGAATTACATACCAGATCTCTTCATTCCTTAATTCATACGAGGATGTTTCTTCCTTCGGTGTTTATTATTCAACCAATGAAAAGCAATCGGGGAAAGTGTTAGATATTGTGTTACGTGAATTCAAAAAACTAAGAGAAAACAGAATAACCGAAAAAGAATTGAACAAAGTTAAATCTTATATTAAAGGTGGAATGCTGCTAAGTCTTGAAAACACAACAAACAGAATGATGCGAATTGCAAATTCGATGTTATATTTCAACAGAATTATTCCGGTTGATGAGTATTTAAATAAGATTGATAAAGTAAGTGTTGCTGAAATTTACGAGTTAGCTAATGAATTACTTGATGAAAGAAAGCTTGTTAAAGTGATATTGAAATCCAATCAAAACAGAATGCCGAATGTGGCTTAATAGTAAAGAGAATTAATATGCCCAAGTTAATAGTAGACGAACAGGAATTTGAATTTAAATCCGGACAAACAATCATTGAAGTTGCAAGGGAAAATGGAATTGACATACCTCATTTTTGCTGGCATCCCGAGCTATCAGTTTCAGGCAATTGCAGAGTATGCTTAGTTGAAGTTGAAAAAATGCCCAAGTTGATGATTGCCTGTTCAACATTAGCTTCGGAAGGAATGGTTGTTCACACGCAATCAGAGAAAACTCTGGCTGCACGTAATGCGGTAATGGAATTTATCCTGGTGAATCATCCGCTTGACTGCCCGATTTGCGATGAAGCCGGCGAGTGTAAATTACAGGACTATGCTTATCAGCATGGTGAGGGAGAAAGCAGGTTTACCGAAGAGAAGAACCATAAATTAAAACACGTTGAGATTGGTCCCAGAGTAATGTTTGACGGAGAAAGATGTATCTCTTGTTCAAGATGTATTCGCTTCTGTGATGAAATAGCAAAAGATCCAGAACTAACCTTCGTTCAGCGTGGAGACAAAGTAACAATAACCACATTTCCAGGTGAACAGTTAGATAATCCTTACTCAATGAACACAATAGATATTTGTCCGGTTGGAGCACTTACCAGCAAAGATTTTCGATTTGCAGCAAGAGTGTGGGATATGTCTGCAACAAAATCGATTTGCCCCGGATGTTCAAGAGGATGCAACATTGATGTCTGGGTAAGGAATAATGAAATTCTGAGACTTACTCCACGATTTAATGAAGAAGTTAACAATTACTGGATGTGTGATTATGGCAGACTGACTACATTTAAAGGCACAAATGCTGATGATAGAATTGACTCACCGCAATTCAGCAGAGAGGTGGAAACTTTTAAAGTAGGATGGGACGAAACATTTTCTGAAGTGTCGTCGCGATTGAAATCTTTTGCAAAAGATGAGATTGCATTTATCGGATCTGCCCATGCAACTTGTGAGGATAACTATATGTTAGCTAAAGTTGCAAGAACTGCTGTCGGAACGGGGAATATTGATTTTATAAAATATACTGATCCTGAATTTGAAGATGATTTATTGAAGAAAGCTGACATAACACCGAATACATTAGGTGCTGAACTTACCGGTGTTAAACCATCAAAAGAGGGATTAGATTTCGATGGTATTAAAAAAGGTATTAAGAGTGGAAAAATAAAAGCACTTTATCTCCTCGATGATAATATTATTTCTGCTGATCCGGAACTGGAAAGTATTTTAGATAAGCTTGATTTCTTTGTCGTACACGCGACCAATCATAGCAGAATTACTGAGATAGCAGATATTATTTTTCCATCCTCGACTTTTGCAGAAAAGAACGGCACATTTGTAAACTTCGATGGAATAATTCAAAGGATCAGGTCTGCGGTTGCAACAGTAGATGCAGACAGGGCGCTTGACAGAATGGAGATGAGCAGACTTGATAAATTCGGAACTAAATTCGACCGTTGGGCAAAAGGCAGAAAGATTGACGCACGTGCCGGATGGAAAATATTAGTCAGTCTGGCTGCAACTCTTGGTAATAAGATGAAATTTGATCTTGCAGAAGATGTGTTTGCTGATATGAGTAAATCGATTGAAGCTTTTAAGGGAATAAATTATGATGATATAGGGGAAACAGGTATTAAAATCAGAACAGCTGTTGTTGAACAAAATGTTAACGCTTAAATAGAAGGAATCTGCTGATGGGAATCGGGGAAATAATTGTAATTAGCCTTGCAAAAATTATACTGGTGATTGTTTTGTTATTTTTGACGGTCGCCTACCTAACTTATTTTGAAAGAAAAGTAAGTGCCTGGGCACAAAACAGGATTGGTCCCAATCGTGTTGGATTTAAAGGACTGCTACAGCCATTTGCAGATGTATTCAAGCTATTATTAAAGGAAGATATCGTTCCAACTAAAGCCGACCGAATCATACATTCACTTGCACCTATAATAGCATTATTTGTCGCATTCTCTACATTTGCAGTTATTCCTTTTGGTCCCGAAGTTACATTGTTTGGTTATAAAATCCCGCTCGTTGTAGCAGATGTTAATATGGGAATTTTATTTGTACTTGCTTTAACATCTCTAGCGGTTTACAGTTTAACTCTGGCCGGATGGTCGTCGGGAAGTAAATATTCATTACTCGGTGGTATCAGGTCATCGGCTCAAATGATATCTTATGAGATATCGATGGGATTTTCAATCGGCGGAGTTTTATTATTATCGGAATCACTAAGACCCATGGCAATCGTTGAATCGCAATCAGGGTGGATGTGGAACGCTGTTATCCAACCAATCGGATTTATTACTTTTGTTGTTTCCGCTTTTGCTGAAACAAACAGGTTGCCTTTTGATTTACCTGAAGCAGAACCTGAATTGGTCGGCGGATTCCATACAGAATACAGCAGCATGAAGTTTGCCGGATTTTTTCTTTCAGAATATGCTAATATGATTATTGCTGCTTCGTTGATCGTTACACTCTATCTTGGTGGCTGGCAAATTCCGTATATCGAACTTTTAGGGTTGCCGGCTGGATGGGTTATTGTACTGCAAATAGGAGCATTTATAATTAAACTTATTGCAATGTTGTTCTTCTTTTTATGGATAAGATGGAGTTTACCGCGTTTCAGATATGATCAGCTTATGAGTCTTGGATGGAAAGTTATGTTCCCGCTATCGCTCATTAACATTGTTTGGGTTGCATTATTAATAATGATTTTCGGATTATAAAACAGAGAATTCAGGATCGAATCATATGGAATTAAAATCAATTAGAAGACGGAAAAAAGATTTATCATTTTTAGAGAAGATTTATATTCCTGAAATCTTAAAAGGATTATCTCTAACTCTAAAAAACATGATTCGTCCCAAATTTACTTTTGAATATCCGGAAGAAAAATTTATACCGGATAGTGCATATCGGGGTAGACCAGTGCTTGTTGAAGAAAAAAACGGGGAAGAAAGATGTGTAGCCTGTGGATTATGTTCCCGTGTATGCCCGGCTCTTGCAATTGAAGTTCAGGCAGGTGAAACCGGGCGGGAAAAAGAGAGATATCCGGAAAAATTCGAGATCAATATGCTCAGATGCATTTTCTGTGGATTTTGTGAAGAAGTTTGCCCGGAGGAAGCTATTGTTATGAGCAAAGATTACGAATTGACGTTTTCGAGCCGTGAAGAGGGAATTTATGGTAAAGATAAGTTATTAGTGCCCGCAGAGCAATTAAAAGACAGAATCGAATTCCTTCGTCAATACAAGTAGTTGTACATATCAGGAAAATTCCGTTAATTTAAAATCCAATGTCCAGACTCTTCATTATATATGTCTGTTTGAGTTGGATTCATTTCTCTTCCGCTCAATCTCTTTATGACAATTTCAAGGTCTCATATCCTGAATTAGTTCACCAGGGACAGTCGTTTGAAATTTCAGTTATTACTTCAAATGAAATGATTGACGCTGATATTCTGGATTTATACATAATTTCGCAGAATGGTATCGAACCGGAATTAGTTACCCTGCAAACAGAAATTGGCGTGCAAGAAATTGAGATTGAAAAAGCTTCAATGGAGAAATTTCTATACGATGCAGTAATGTGCTCAATAAATTTTCCCGAATCGGACATTCCCGGAACCGGTTCTTTCTTTCAAATCATAATAAAATTTAAGAGTAAAAACATTGAATATTCCGAAATAGATATTTACGGCGAATTCAGGAAAGGTAGCAGGATCGTTGACTATTTACGAAATACGAGTGAATATCTGTTATCCGATCTTCCAAACTATCATAGGTTAAAAATTAATTTTTATTCATCAACCGTTAATGGTGAAAAATCTCTTCAGTTTAAACCGCAATCTGAGTTTACTATCTCACCATCTTTTTCGATAAAAAATAAGCTTCTTGTAGAATTCTGGATTAATCTTAATCAGAAAGGATATCCGTTTCTTGAGATTAAAAATAAGCAGACCGGACTTGTTGATTACAGGTTAATTACAAACGACTTTCAGATTCTTTTACCTGAATCGGATTTCAATCGCGAGATTAGAGTAACGCCACACTTTGTTGCAAAAAATGTCTGGATTCACCTGGCACTTGTGTTTTCTCCAGATCGAAACATAGCTGAGTTTTATTGTGATGGAAAACAAATAGCCATCTATGAAATAAACACTTCGTTTAGTATGAAGGATATACTGCTTTCGTTTGTTAATAATACTGAAGGCAGTTTTCGAATTGATCAGCTGAGAGTAATTGATCTAAATGAATCTATAGATGTTTCAATTAATAATAGCAACTTTAACAGTTTTATCAGCGAAAAATCAAAAGTTAAACTTCAATTTAATTTTAATGAAAATTCAATATCGGATTTAACAAAGTACAATTATGTATTTCAAAACAAAACTGTACTTGAAATTTCCGATGCGCCAATCTTTAGCCGGGCACCCGAACTGAATTTAAGAATAATGAATAACTATTATGAATTATCCTGGCTCGGTGGTGACTTTACCAATGCTTCGAGATATATACTTGAACAAGCCGAGGGGGAACGGGGATATAAACAAATTTATAAAATTGAAGCCGATAATTCCGAAGAGAAAACATATTCGTTTTTGAGTGAAAGAGTTAACAACTCTGAGATAGTTTATTTCCGGGTAGAACAAGTTAATAAAGATGGGTCTAAAGTTTATTCCTCACACGTAAAAGTTGGACAGGGAGAACTTGAAGAATTTATAGTCGGGCAGAATTACCCGAATCCGTTTAATCCAGCAACTCAAATATCAATCGAGGTATTAGTAGATTCGGAATTTAAAATTATTGTTTATAATCTTGAGGGAAAAGAAATTTCGGTTTTATATGAGGGATTTCTTACTGCGGGAGAATACAATTTTACATTTGACGGGAGTGATTTACCTTCAGGGATATATTTATACAAGGTATATTCACCAAACTTCAGTCAAACGAGAAAAATGATTTTGGCAAAATAAGTTTTGCAGATTAGTAAATAATTGGGTTAGAAATATTTTATGCTTTCCAAAGTTTATTCCAGCGCAACATATGGGATCGATGCCTATCTTGTAGAAGTTGAAACAAACGTGGAAAAACAAATTCCCGGATTTACGATTGTCGGACTGCCCGACAGCGCGGTGAAAGAGAGCAGGGAAAGAGTAACTGCTTCCATCAAAAACAGCGGTCTTCAATTTCCATTAAAAAAAATTACCGTCAACCTTGCACCGGCTGATATAAAAAAAGAAGGCAGCGCATTCGATTTACCAATTGCTGTCTCTCTGCTATCTGCTACTGGCGAAATTAAAAATGATGATCTGAACAAAACTGTTTTCCTGGGCGAACTTTCACTTGACGGCAAGTTAAGACATGTTAAAGGTGCCCTTCCAATTACGGTTGAAGCGAGGAAAAAAGGAATTCGCAGAATTATTCTTCCGGTCGATTCCAGCAGGGAAGCATCAATAGTTGATGGTATTGATGTTTACGGAATGGAGAGTTTGAATGATGTGGTTTCCTTCCTTAATGATGATAAATCATTTCAACCGGTTATTTCAGATAAGGATAATATTTTTTCTCAGGTTAATAAATATCATCTTGATTTTTCAGATGTAAAGGGACAGGAAAATGTTAAACGTGCTTTGGAAGTCGCTGCTGCAGGCGCACACAATATATTAATGATCGGACCACCGGGATCGGGGAAAACAATGCTTGCAAAAAGATTCCCTTCTATACTTCCGCCTTTAACTTTTGATGAAGCTCTTGAAACAACTAAAATTCATTCAATAGCCGGGATACTCCCAAAAGATACGGCATTGGTAACAGAACGACCTTTCAGAAGCCCACACCACACTGTTTCGGACGCAGCACTGGTTGGGGGTGGATCATTTCCAAGGCCCGGGGAAGTTTCTTATGCACATTACGGTGTACTGTTTTTGGATGAGTTACCTGAATTCAAAAAGAATGTGCTCGAAGTTTTACGCCAACCGCTGGAAGATAACAAAGTAACTGTCAGTCGTTCAAAATTATCACTTGAGTTTCCAGCAAATTTTATGCTTTCTGCTGCAATGAATCCCTGCCCTTGTGGTTATTATACAGATGCAAACAAAGAATGTTCTTGCACTCCACCATCGATACAAAGATACATGTCAAAGATATCCGGTCCATTACTAGATAGAATCGATATTCATATCGAAGTTCCGGCCGTCAAATATAAAGATCTCTCTACACAGGAAGGGAGTGAGTCATCCGAAATAATAAGGGAAAGGGTAATCCGTGCAAGAGCAGTTCAGCTAAAACGATTCGATTCAACCAGACATATTTTTAACAATGGGGATATGGGTTCAAAAGAAGTTCGGAAGTATTGCAAGCTGGATAATTCAGGTGAAGAATTGCTGAAAATGGCAATGACGAAACTGGGATTATCGGCAAGAGCATATGACCGTATATTAAAAGTTAGCCGTACAATTGCTGATCTGGATCAGTCCGATAATATACTTCCTCAACACATAAGTGAAGCAATTCAATACCGAAGTTTAGACAGAGAATTGTGGAAACATTAGGAACACCGAAAAAGCAGTTTATTTGCTAAAATCAAGGACTTCCTACCACTGTTCATTTGGATTTTTATTTAATTAAAAATATATTTACTGCTCTTTTAATATATCTTTTAGGGCGGACGCCGGAGTTGGAGAGCCGGGGCGGACTGTAAATCCGTTGGCGGAAGCCTTTGGGGGTTCGAATCCCTCGCCGCCCACAGATATTATTAAGAGGTTAAGGGAAATATTTGTTCGAAAATGTACTTCCCTTATTTTTTTGCACTTATTGAATTTTGTGGATTTAAAAAACTTGTCGTTGAAGTTATTAGTGTACTGTGCTGATACGATTTAAGTGATGATATTCGACTTTATTAAAGTTCTTAATTGTGTTGAAGATATTGAATGCGGGAGTAACTCAGTTGGCTAGAGTCACAGCCTTCCAAGCTGTTGGTCGCGGGTTCGAGTCCCGTCTCCCGCTCGGACGAATGAACTATGCTGACGTAGCTCAGTCGGTAGAGCACATCCTTGGTAAGGATGAGGTCACCGGTTCAATCCCGGTCGTCAGCTCACAGGTTTTAATATCGAAACTAAAGATTTGAATCATCAAACCGGGAACAGGAAACCCGTATAATCAGTGTTTCGATCTGACATAAAATTGAGATATAAATATGAGAGAAATAATTACATTAGAATGCACCGAGTGTAAGAGACGAAATTACACAACTACGAAAAATAAAAGACTGCATCCGGGAAGAGTTGAGTTTAAGAAATACTGTCGGTGGGATCGTAAACATACGGTTCATAAAGAAACTAAATAAATTCAATACGTCAGTAGCTCAATTGGTAGAGCAGCGGTCTCCAAAACCGCAGGTTGGGAGTTCGAGTCTCTCCTGACGTGCAAGTTAATTTAACTTTATAAGACCTATGAAAGATAAAATAATAAAGTTCTTTGAAGACGTAGTAAAAGAAATGAAAAAAGTTACGTGGCCTACTAAACCGGAATTAATGGAATCCACGAAGGTTGTAATTATTGTATGTCTTGTTCTCGCCGGATTTACTTATGTCATTGATATGATAATTAACCAGGTATTTAAAGGGATTTTTTAAGCGGGATCCAAATGGCAGAAAAATGGTATGTAGTTCGAACTTTTTCCGGACACGAAAATAAAGTAAAACAATTACTTGAAGCTGAGCTTGAAGATAATGAACAGTTACGCTCGAAAATAGTAGAAATACTTGTTCCAACTGAAAAAGTCTTTGAGGTTAAAGAAGGAAAGAAAAAAAGCAAAACGAAAAATTTCTTCCCTGGCTATATTTTAATTAACGCTGATTTGGATAATCAAGTAAAAGAGATTGTAAATAATACGCCCTCTGTTATGGGATTTCTCGGTACGCAAAATAATCCAAATCCGCTGCAACCTGAAGAAGTTAAGAGGATTGTCGGGCGGATAAACCAGGATGAAAATGCAGAAAGAATGGAAACAATTTTTAGAGCTGGCGATCTTGTTAAAATTATTGATGGCCCATTTAATAATTTTGGCGGCACAGTCGAAGAAGTCAACGAAGAGAAGATGAAAATCAAAGTAATGGTTTCTATCTTCGGAAGAAAAACGCCTGTTGAATTAGATTTTGTCCAGGCAGAACTAGAAAAGTAAAATTTAGTAACTAGGTAAAATAATGGCAAAGAAAATTGATGGATATATAAAGCTGCAGATTCCTGCCGGCAAAGCCAATCCTTCACCTCCTGTTGGCCCTGCACTGGGACAAAGAGGTGTAAACATTATGGAATTCTGCAAACAGTTTAATGCTAAGACTCAGGATAAAGACGGAATAATTATTCCTGTTGTTATTACTGTTTACAAGGATAAATCTTTTAGCTTCATTACAAAAACTCCGCCGGCAGCGGTACTTTTAAAAAGAGCTGCTAAAATTGAAAAAGGTTCAGATGAATCGAACAGAACTAAAGTTGGCAAGGTTTCCAAAAATCAGGTTAAAGAAATAGCAGAAGCTAAAATGGAAGATTTAAATGCTTACAATATTGAAAATGCCATGAGTATGGTTGCCGGTACAGCCAGAAGCATGGGACTGAAGGTTGAAGATTAAGCAAGATCATAAAAAATTAAATTGGTTAAAATTACTTTGTTGGTACTAAGATGAGAACTACAAAACGAACTAAAGAAGTAAAAGAAAAAGTAAACACATCTGTTGAATATTCACTAGATGATGCTATCAAAACATTAAAAGAAAGTTCAAGTGTTAAATTTGTTGAATCACTTGATTGTGCTATGAGATTAGGAGTAGATCCCAGGCATGCCGATCAGATGGTAAGAGGAACAGTTTCTTTACCTCACGGAACGGGTAAAAAAGTTGCCGTGCTTGTTATAGCAAAGGATCCTGAAGCAAAAGAAGCTCTGGATGCCGGGGCTGACTACGCAGGGTTTGATGAATATCTTGAGAAGATTAAAGGTGGCTGGGCTGATGTTGACGTTATAATTGCTACTCCTGATTCTATGGCTGAACTTGGTAAACTTGGTAGAATGCTTGGACCCAAAGGGCTTATGCCCAATCCTAAAAGCGGAACTGTTACTAAGGATGTGGCAAATGCAGTAAAAGAGGTAAAGGCAGGTAAGATTGAATTCCGTGTTGACAAAACGGGTATTGTTCACGCATCACTTGGTAAGCTTGAATTCGATGCCAGCCAGTTATTAGATAACACAAGAGCTTTTATAAATACAATTGTTAAACTTAAACCTGCGGCATCCAAAGGGCAGTATGTAAAGAGTTTATTTCTTTCAAGCTCG